>JAJFGT010000021.1 GCA_021776015.1 Alphaproteobacteria bacterium | reverse complement strand
AGACGTCCCTGCGGTAATATTACATATGATACTTCCTATAGTGAAACCACCACATCCACCAAAGCCTATTACTGGTGGAACAAAACATATAGGTGGAAGAAGGGGAATCGGAATACAAAAAGCCCATGCCGCCTTTGATTTTAAAGCAGAAAAGAGGAAAACAGATAAAAAGGCAGAAAGACGCCTTTTTAATTTTCCTGAAAATAGAGATCTTTTAAATCCTATTGTTCGATCTTTAATGCTCTTCATATCTAGAATTCTTTCTTATAATATTCCTATATTAACTTACGAGTGAACACTTCTATTAGATCACATTTGAGACAATTTTGACAAACATTGAACTTAAATTATATCTAACTCTCTGATGTTAAAAGATACTTTAAAAAGATTAAATAACTATTAAAATGAAGAAAACACAAAAATTTTATAAATTGTTTAGAAAAACTTTCAAAAGCTATTTGATGTTATCAATACGAATCTATAGAGTCATGTTGACTCCCTGATTATTAAAATAACCCAATTACAGTAGGTATACAATAATAGGTATGCGAAGAACCGTTAAATCAAAACTCCGTGGAAGAAAAACAGTTCCTTTTCTAGGAGGACTTTACTTACTATTAGGTCGAAAAGGCCTATTGTATGGAGGCAGTGCAGCTCTATTACTTTTAATCTCTTTAACTCATATCCAAACAGTTGATACATTCCGTATGCAAGTGTGGGGAAGCCTATCTCCTGTCCTATCAGTCATCTCTCAACCTTTTATTGCAACAGCTTCTTTTGTTACAAATATTTCAAGCTATCAAACATTGCAGGCAGACTCCGCCCTCTTAGAAATTGAAAATGAAAGACTCATGGAATGGTATCACACAGCACAATTACTGAAGGCAGAGAACCAATCTTTAAAATCCCTCTTAAATGTACAATCTTCTCCAACACAATTTTTTATTACAGCTCGTATCTTAGTAGACCCGGCAACACCCTATGTTCAAAGTATTCTTTTGGATGCAGGAACACAGAATGGAGTGGATTTAGGACAGGCTGTCATTACCGGACAAGGTCTTCTAGGGCGTGTTGTTGAAGTACAAGAATCACTCTCTAGAGCTTTGCTTTTAACAGATATAAACTCCCGGATTCCTATTATAGTAGAAGGAACAAACCAAAAAGGCATTATAATAGGACGAAATTTAAAAAAACCCTTGTTAGAGTATATACCAGAAGATGTCACTCTTGAGGCAGGGATGCGTCTTTTAACATCTGGGGATGGTGGTATGCTTCCATCTGGATTGCCTATCGGATACATTCATTCTATTCATGGAAATGTTATTACTATTGAACTTCTCTCTCATTCTAAAAATGTTCATTTTGCAAGAATTTTGGGGGTACAAGATAAATAATGGTTAAAACAGAAACATTATTAAATGATCCCTATCAAATCTGGAAAGTTGGGTTAGTTCTCTATGGATTAATCCTGTTAAGCTTTACTTTTGATGTCATGAACGTGTCATTGATATGGAATCCTTCTCACTTTAGCTTTGTTCCTCTATTTTTATTTATTAGTGCTATTAAATTCCCAAGGTTAACCCCCTATAGCGTGGCATTTTGTCTTGGAATTCTTACTGATATTCTCTCCTATACACCTATAGGGCTCATGGGAGGCCTATATTTTTTAACTGTTTTTTTATGCCGATGGCAACATCGTTTCATTCTTGCCCAACCTTTCCACGTAATCTGGGTGTCCTTTATCTTATATTGGAGTATTTTCACAGGAACCACGTGGTGTTTTCAGAGTCTTTATGCAAGGTATGCCTTCGAAATCACACCATCTATAACAACCTTTCTATATGGTGTTTTCTTTTTTCCACTCATTTGGGGTTCCCTCTATATGCTAAAAAATGTTTATTCTGAATCTGATACAGGTCTTCAAGAATGAAGCACTCTTTAGAAACAAAACGTCATAAAAAGAGATTATGGAGAAAAAAAGGGCTTGAAAAATTTCGCTCTTCTTCTACGCATCAGGAAAGCTTTAGAGTACAAATGTTCTCTCGGAGAGCTTTCATTGTTGGAATTGGGCAAGGTGCAATATTTTCTATTTTAGGCGCACGACTGGCGTGGCTTCAGGTTGCACAATCTAAAAAATATACAGACTTAGCGGAAAATAATCGTGTAAATGTTTTAATGCTTTCTCCTAAACGTGGACAAATTGTTGATCGTTACGGCGTTCCTCTTGTTATAAATATAAGGGATTACCGTGCAGTTATTGTACCGGAAAAAGTCGAAAATATTGAAGAATCTCTAAAAACACTACAGAAACTCATTAACGTATCTGAAAATGATATTAAAAAAGTTATGAGTGCTAGCAAAAAGACAGCAAGATTTGTCTCCATTGAAGTTCGTCGCAATCTATCTTGGGAAGAAGTTTCAAAAATAGAAGTAAACCGTCCCTATTTACATGGAATCAGTGTTGAAGTTACATATGTTCGTTATTATCCTTTTCTGGAATCAATGGCACACTTTTTAGGCTACGTTGGTGCTCCTAGTGAAAAAGACTTAACAGGAAATCCTATTGAGATGCTCCCTGGTTTTAAGATTGGAAAGACAGGATTAGAAAAATCATTTGATAAAACCCTCCAAGGCGAACCTGGACAACGAGAAGTTGAAGTTAATGCGATAGGTCGTGAAGTCAGGGAACTGAATATTGTCCTTCCAAAGAGAGGGGCTCCGCTCACACTGTCTATTGATGCAGAGCTTCAAACATATGTTCAAGAAGTTTTGTCTCATCATCGGAGTGCCAGTGCCATCATTATGGATGTTGATACAGGGGCTATTTACGCAATAGCGTCTCATCCTTCATATGATCCGAACAGTTTTGTAAATGGTATTAAACAACAAGCATGGGATGAACTCCTCCACGACCCAACACATCCTTTAAATAATAAAGCTTTGTCTGGACAGTATCCACCAGGGTCGACCTTTAAAATGATAACAGCTCTAGCAGGATTAGAAACAGGAGATATTCACTCAGGAACGGTGGAAACATGTCCAGGACACTTCACACTTGGAAAATCTAAGTTTCACTGCTGGAAACGCTGGGGACACGGTAAAATGAATGTGACAAATGCTTTGGCGGAATCATGTGATACATTTTTTTATAAAAGATCTCTTGAAATAGGCATTGATAAAATTGCAGAAACGGCACGCCGTTTTGGATTTGGATTCAACCTTGATTTTGAAATATCAGGATCAGCATCAGGGCTTGTTCCCAATAAGGCTTGGAAGAAGAAAAAGAGAGGAGAAAAGTGGCATCTTGGTGAGACTGTTATCACATCAATTGGTCAAGGAGATCTACTAGCAACGCCGTTACAGCTTGTAACAATGATTGCACGATTGGTTAATGGGGGACATGCTGTTCAACCATGGATCAATGGTTATATTAATAATATACCTCAATACCGTGAACAATGGCCATCCTTAGGATTAGATCCTTACCATTTAAAATTAATTAAGCGAGGAATGGATCGTGTTGTCATGGGCGATCAAGGAACAGCCAGAGGATCAAAAATTCATGAAAATGGCATGTCCATGGGCGGTAAGACAGGAACAGCGCAGGTAAGAAGCATTACAAAGGAGCAGCGTCAAG
>JAJFGT010000003.1 GCA_021776015.1 Alphaproteobacteria bacterium | reverse complement strand
GATGGTTTTCAGGAAGATACTGTCTATCTTGATGCCGTGAGCAAAGCTCAACCGTCTCTGATCATTCTCGCAATGGGCATGCCCAAACAAGAAAGAGTGGCATATCTTCTTGCTCATAAAAACCAAAAGCCCTCCCTCATTATTTGCGGTGGTGCTATTCTGGATTTCATGGGAGGAAAAGTACAACGCGCCCCTTTGATTTTCCGTCGCACAGGAATGGAATGGGTTTTTCGTCTTATGATGGAGCCCAAAAGATTGTTCAAACGCTATGTTATTGGAAATTTTTTAATGATTTTTCGTTCTCTTCGCTTAAGCTTTCTCTATAAAAAAGACTTACAGCCTACTCAATTTGAAACAGCAGACAAATGATCTTAGGAGGATCTATTTTATGATACCTATTATTCTATCAGGAGGATCTGGAACAAGATTATGGCCACTCTCGAGACCTCTTTACCCTAAGCAATTCCTATCTCTTCACTCTGAAAAAACACTTTTTCAGGAAACTGTCACACGTTTAAAGCAGTTAGAATTGTCTGATCCTATTGTTGTTTGTAATGAAGAACATCGCTTTATTGTCGCTGAAAATATGCAGAGCATCGGTTATAAAGCACAAGATATCATTCTAGAACCAGTAGGTAGAAATACAGCTCCCGCCATTGCCGCCGCCGCATTAGTTGCATTACAAAACAATAAAGACCCGATCCTGATGGTTTTACCTGCAGACCATATTATTAAAGATATTGAGGCCTTGGCAGCAGCAACAAATATTGCAAAATCACTCGCTGAAAAAGGGCATATGGTCACCTTTGGGATTACACCCACAGAACCTCATACAGGATATGGCTATATTAAATTAGGCAAAAATCTTAAAGCAGGTGCAAATGAAATTTCAGCCTTCACAGAAAAACCAGATCTGAAGACAGCTCAAGATTTCATAGAAAGCAAAGACTATCTTTGGAATAGTGGTATGTTTTGCTTTAAAGCATCTCGTTATTTGGCAGAGCTAGAAAAACACCAACCAGAACTATTAAAGCACGTTAAAAATGCTATAAAAAATACAAAAAAGGACCTTGATTTTAACCGTCTTCCTCAAGAAGACTTTGAAAAATGTCCAAGTATTTCTATTGATTATGCCGTTATGGAGCATACTAAAAAAGGATCTGTTGTCGCCCTTGACGCGCAATGGAGTGATATCGGATCTTGGGATTCTGTATGGAAAGTCTCAGAAAAAGACGACAAAGACAATGTCTGCAAAGGGGATGTTCTTGTTGAAGATAGTCACAAAAACTTCATCTATGCTCAGGATAAATTAATTTCTGTTTTGGGTGTTGAAGATTTAATCATTATTGACACACAAGATGCTTTGTTAGTGGCAAATAAAAATAAAGTACAAGATATCAAAAAGATTGTAGATCGATTACAAGCCTCCAATCGTTCCGAGGCAAAACATCATCGTACTGTCTACCGTCCATGGGGGCATTACGATTCCATCTGTCATGGTGAACGAGATCAGGTCAAACGAATTTCTGTTAAACCTGGTGCAAAACTCTCCCTTCAAAAACATCACCATAGATCCGAACATTGGGTCGTTGTAAAGGGAACAGCCAAAGTGACAAAAGGAGAGGAAACTCTTCTCCTCACAGAAAATGAGTCCGTCTATCTTCCTCTCGGTGTTGTTCACGCCCTCGAAAATCCTGGGAAGATTCCTTTGGAAATCATTGAGGTTCAAACAGGTGCTTATTTAGGCGAAGATGATATTGTTCGACTTGAAGACCGCTACGGACGCGCCTGATGTACTTAAAAAGATGAACAGACTCCAATTATTAGATTATGGGCGCTTTTTTGCTGCTCTCAGTGTTGTGGCATTTCATTATCTTTTTAATGGAATCTACAATGGCAAAATATCGTCTATAACACATATTCCTGAAGTCATAGATATCGCAAAATACGGATATTTGGGTGTCGAATTTTTCTTTATGATCAGTGGTTACGTCATATTTTTTTCAGCAAAACATAGAACAGCCAGTGCATTTGCAGTTTCAAGAGCTGTTCGACTCTACCCTGCTTTTCTAATGGCTGTTATTTTCACATCCTGCTTTGCTTTCTTTTGGGGAGGAGAGCAAATGTCTGTTCATTTGGTGCAGATATTTGCTAATTTTACAATGCTAGCCCCTTTCTTGGGACAAGAATTTGTTGATGGTGTGTACTGGACACTCATCTATGAACTTGAATTTTATGTATTGGTTTTCATTATATTATTTCTAGGAGGCAAACAGAAATTAGATATACTCTTTCTTGCGTGGCCCTTCATGATTGCGATTGCAACCTATTTCAACAAAGGTGATTGGCTCTATTTAGGAAATTATTTTTGTTATTTTGCGGCGGGTGCACTTTTTGCTATCGTAAAAGAAAGAAAACGCCATATTCCATCCTACATTTCTTTATTCTTATCTCTTCTTCTATGTGTTTATTTTTCAGCAAATATGGCTATAGACATTACAAACTCTACAGGCGTTGCTCGATCTGAATATATCGTAGGAACTATTATTATCTTATTTTTTGCTTTCTTTATGATATCGAATACAAAAAGAGCCTCTTCTCTAAATCTTCCAGGATCTCAATTACTGGGAGCTCTTACCTACCCCGTTTATCTGATACACGCTCAATGGCAGAGACAGTGAGAGAAGTTATAGGTAAAAAGGTTTCCCTGATATTGGTTCCTATCATATTAATGATTTATGTTGGGTGGCTTCTTCTCGAATTTGTTGCTGCT
>JAJFGT010000200.1 GCA_021776015.1 Alphaproteobacteria bacterium | reverse complement strand
TGCGTGATTTAGGGCGAGCGCTGGGGATGCCTGAAGACTTTATTCGACGTCATCCTTTCCCTGGACCGGGTTTAGCTATTCGGATTCCAGGAGAGATTACACGTGAGAAAATAGAAATTCTTAAAAAAGCCGATACCGTCTATTTGAATGAAATTCATGAGGCAGGACTCTATGATGTGATTTGGCAAGCCTTTGCCGTCCTTCTCCCTGTTAAAACAGTAGGCGTCATGGGCGATAATCGAACCTATGATTATGTCTGTGCTTTACGTGCTGTGACTAGTACGGATGGAATGACTGCTGATTACTATCACTTCGAACATGATTTCCTGAGCCGTGTTTCAACCCGTATTATCAATGAAGTCCGTGGTATTAACCGTGTGGTCTACGATATCACAAGCAAACCCCCTGGAACGATTGAGTGGGAGTAGACGTTGTACGAAAGCGTTGCAGCAATTCCAAATAACACAGCGATATATTGAATTAAAGAGGAGGGGCATATCAAAACGAAGATAATTATGAGGCTGTTTCAGCTCTATATGTTTTTAATGGGCTCTGGTTTTATTTTCTTTAGCTTAAATTTTGAGCAACCTTTAGCGATGAGGCTTGTAATATTTAGTCTAGGGGTTTTGGTTTTATTAGTTTGTTTTTGGGCAGATGAAAGAGCATTCGAAAAACAAGATAAGAGCTCCCGTATACCTGTAGTGAATCTATCCAAATATAAATCCCTCATATTTGGTGTTTTGATGATGTCTGTAGGAGGAGTCATGGTTTATTTAGGCTTTGCTACGGATGATTTATTTATCAAATTCTGTATTATAGCTATAGGAGTTTTAGTGGTTTGTAAGTGGCTATATGTGATCAGTATGGTTTTTAAGAATAAAGAATTATAAATTGTAAACTTACTGCAAATAAAGACATTATAAAATAAATCACTTAGCAGTTATTACTGCCATTGAGTTAACTAAAAGAGGTTCAAATGTCAAAATTATATACGGTTATTATATCTTCTATTTTAATAGTTTTTTCTTTCCAAACATTTGCAGAAGAAAATAAACTGTCTGAAAAAAATCTAATTAAATTAGAACAGATATTATCAGCTGTTGGTTATAAGAATGCTACTAATCCTCAAAATCTAGAATCAATTTACAGTAAAAAGGCAACTATTGAGTTAGGAGAACAGAAATTCATAATTCCAAAGGCCTTTATTGAGCCATATGATATCGAAGATCATATCAAACATAATTCATCAAAGTTTATAGAGCTTACTTATTCTTTACCTCACAATAAATCTCTAGTGGAGCACTTCTTCTTAGAAGATAAACCTACACAGTTAGATAGAGAAGGAAGAATAGTACATTTACAGTTTAATGGAGAAAATGCAGATCTAAATGATACGATAAAAAATTTAGAAAAATCAGACATCATTCATTATTCTAAATACAATATGTATGGTCTTAAGGCTTACTTTTCTTCAGATCGAACTAAGAAAATAACCCATTCGAATCCTTTATGGTTGTTAGAGTATGATGACGAAAAAAACATAATCGGTTTTTTGTTGTGTGAAAGTATCTCTAAAAAAGTCAAAGAAGAGCCTCACTGTCAGAATGAAAAACAAGACTCTTTAAAGGCAGAACTTTATTGTCATGAGAAAGAACAGAATAAAAATATAGTTTTTGAACCAGATTCTTGCACCCATATTTTTAATAACAAAGAATATGGAATAGTTTTAAGATGGTCTTCAGATAAATTGCCTGATTGGAAACAACAAAAAGAGAATGCAATAAGCTTTATGAAACAATTTGAGGTAGAAGATCCCAAACAATAAAAACACAAATCTTACCTCTCTTTTTCATCTCTTTATAGATCAAGCTGACAAAAGCAATATCGACGTATAGCTAGATAAAAGAGAGGGAATATGTTATAAGAATGACAAGAAGGGGCGAGGAGTCACTTGCAAACTGTGACCCCCCTGTCTTTATTTTTGGAACGAACTGAAGGATGTCTTTAACTGACTGAATTGTTTGTGTTTTTGAGGCTGTTTTATTTGGCTTCTGTGTCCGTTTTTCTCTTGATGAGTGTAGTTTTATGATTGTTCATTTATCCGAAGCGCCGTTCTCTGACACATTTATCTCTGAGTTTGTAGATTTGGTACAACGTGTTTTTGGGGATGAGGCAGATAAGGAATGGCTGGATTCACTTAAATGGCGTTTAGAAGAAATGCCAGATGTCACAGTTTTCCTTGCAGAAAAAGAGTCTCTCTTAATTGGTTTTAAGGTGGGCTATGCCGCGACGGACAGGCGGTATTACAGTTGGTTGGGAGGCATTGACCCCAACTTTCGTAAGCAAGGCGTGGCAAAGAAACTGATGACTCAACAACATGAATGGCTTTGTAACTCTCGCTTTCAAATTATTGAGACTCATGTTGCACAAAAGAATAAGGCCATGATTCAATTAAATCTCGATAGTGGGCTGGCCATCACAGGAATGTTTATGAAGAAGAATGAGCCCAATTTCATCATGCAAAAAAGTTGCTGATGAAAATATCATTTGGGTGATGGGGGGTGAGTGTTCTTTCTCTTTTTCGCGTTGTTGTGTACCAGAAACGGAACTGCCAAATATTTGGACTCGTTTAAGATATTAGTGTAGTTTATTGCCATGAATAAATATCATCCTATCCATTTTGAAAAATTTAAAGAGAGCAAGTCTTTTAAGCAAGACTGGGCGGGGTGCGATATTAAGAAATGGTGGGGTGACGTTACTGAGAAAAAAGAGCAATGTGCATTAGATGATGCTCGTGTTTCAAGAGAACGTTTAAAAGAAATCTGCGCTAAAAACAGCGGGTTCTCTAACAAAGAATGTCTTGGGGCTGTTATGGCTTGGGGCGGACAAAACAGAAAGCACGGAAAGATACTCTTCAAACGATACGATGAGATTGATCATATTATTGGTGCTCTTCGTAATTCTGATATCGATCATGT
>JAJFGT010000199.1 GCA_021776015.1 Alphaproteobacteria bacterium | reverse complement strand
CAATTTTTTCTAACATGGTCTTGTTCCTTTAATTTTTTTAATGTTCGTGCGCTGCGCCGGATTTCAGTATATCGGCCTTGATAATAAAACTGCCTTCGCTGACATAGCTCTGCCCTGCGTTTAAACCGCTTGTAATTTCAATATATCGGCCATCTGAAACACCAGTTTTGACAGGCTTCATTTCATAATTATTGCCGTCTTTTATGAACACAACGGTTTGATCTTCCATTGTTTGCAAGGCGGATTCCCGCACGGCCAGAGGTACTGATTTTTGTGAAACGCTCACATCGCCCTCAACGATCGTTCCCGGCCTCCACATACCATTTTCATTGCTCATTGGCACAACAGCGATGAGCGTTTGGCTCAAAGCGTCAGCAGTAGGAAACAACATAGAAATTACGGCGTCTTGTTCCTTACCTTCATCAAGCGTGTGAACACGCACGCTCTGTTGCGCGGCCACCATGTCCGCATCTTTCGGAAAGATATGAAATTTTGCCCAAACTGTTGAAAGATCAGCAATCGTAAAGAGAGGATCACCATTGGCCACATCACCGAGATTGGTATTGCGTGCTAAAATAGTTCCATTAATAGGTGCTGTTACATTATAATTATTAAGGCTTTCATTACTCTCAACAACTGCTAGCACCTGCCCTTTTTTAACAGTCTCGCCCAGATTGGCTTTAACACTGCGAACTATTCCAGGAAACCGCGCCCGCACTTCGGCCTTGGCGTTTTGGTTAAACGTGATGCGCCCCGTTAAAGCAATGACATTTCCAATCATAGCCGGAGCCGTTTTTTCAATCATCACGCCAGCTTGTTTTGCAGCGTCTGGCGCAATTTCGGTTTTGCCTTCTTCATGTTCATCTCCGTGATCATCATCCCCGCCGTGGCCGTGGTCATCATGGCTATCTTTGTTTTCATGGCTATCATGCCCATGATCGTCATGTGAATCACCACCCTCGGAATGATCATCGCTGTGGTCATCGCCATCAGCTTCATCATGCCCACCATGATCGTGATCGTCATGACTGTCTTCTTCTTCGTGACTATCGTGACCGTGTTCATCGTGTGAATCACCATCGTCACTGTGATCGTCGCTATCAGCTTCGTCATGGCCGTGGCCGTCATGCGTTTCAGTTTCGGCTTTAACGCTTGTAATAATTGAAGGTGTCAGTTGCCACGCAAAAAGCGAAACTCCCAACACAAAGAGGTATAATATTTTTTTAGTCATTGGTTTTTCCTTCTGAGTCTGCATGAGATATTTTTTCAATCAGAGGACTATATGTCCCCATCAAGAAGTCGGTTTTTGCCTTTGCTTCATAAAGGCTTAATAAGCTATCTAAATGTGATTCCTGAACTTCATAGAGGGTGCGTTGCGCATCAAGTAAATCCAGAAAACCAAATGCTCCACGGCTATAACCGTTATCAGCTTGTTTATAAGCTTTGCGTGCGCTCGGGATAATTTCATTTTGATAGCGGCTTGTTTCATCTAAAGAAGAAGCAAAACTTTCCCATGCCTGAATAGCCGATTGTCTTAGTGATAAACCCGCTGCATAGTTTTGAGCATCGGCCTTAATCATATTGGCTTTGGCCTCTTTGATCCCACCTTGATTTCGATTGAAAACAGGGATTGGGAACGAGACACTTGCTATCAGTGCTGTACTATCATTTTCATTAAAACGTCTTATTCCTAAACCAAAGCTAGGATCAGGAACTGCCTCAGAATAAGCCAAATCCAAAGATGATTTCGCCTGCATTTTGGCAAATTCCTGCGCCTTGGATTGGGGAGCATTTTTAATAGAATCTAAAAGAGCTTGTTGATTTACTAAATCAGGCAATGTCTTGATATCAATCTCAACATCCAAAGCAGTGCTATCAACACCGCCCAAAAGCCTTGCTAAATCTGTTTTCGCCGTCACCAATTCTTTTTCGGCTTTACGCTTCTCGACTTCGGCGGCAGCTTGCTCAATATCAGCTTTTGTATGTTGGATTTCAGCAGCTTTAGCCGCGCCAACTCGTTTTTTTACAATACTGTGTGTCTTGTCTGCTAAAGCCAAACGCTTATCGGCCAGCATCATACGCTCTTGAGCAACAGCTAAACGAACAAAAGCATATTCAGTTTCCGCTAATAAGCTTAAGGCTTGGGCTTTGGCCTGTTGTTGGCTAATTCTATAAGTGTAATCAGCCACATTTGTACGATTACGACGTTTTCCGCCCACTTCAATAGTTTGCTCAATACCAAGCGTTATTTCCGCCCCGTCAAAACCTTCATTTTCATCGTCTCCGGCAAAATTTTCAATTTCTAACACTGCATCGGGATTGGGAAGAAGCGATGCTTGAAGCTTTACGCCATCTGCCGCGTCAATGTCAGCAAGAGCTGCCCTATATGTAGGGTTATTTTGCAAAGCCATTTGAAAAGCCATCTGCTTATCCAATGTCTCGGCTCCTGCCAGTGTTGGTTGCCAAAGAAGCACAGCCAACGCAGATGTATAGAGTAATTTTCTCATTATATATTCCTTTTTTGGGTTCAATAAGGGGTAAAGCGGCGCAAAGTCTTTAAGCGCAGTCTTTAGAGAATAAGGTCGTGAAAGATACATCTGTGCAGACGCAAATCGTCAGCATGCAGATACACTACGCCTTATATATTTATGATCTGGGAGGGCGTTTGAGGCCGTAAATGAAATCTGATACGAAAACATCCGTATTCAGAGTATGTAGTTTCTCTTTTGAAAGAGAAGAAACGCTATAGGTTTGGTTGGAGCTATTCATTACGTGATGAATACAGCAACCGCCGCAAGCCATTTCACAATCTTGACTACCGAGATCGTTATGATCGTCGTCACTATCAAGATGTATTGTTGAGGAAATCTCCGAAGGAGTATCTATTTCCACATGAGCATGCGCCGCGCTGACCGTCACTGAGACAATCAATGCAAATAAGGTAAATATTAAAAATACTTTGCTCATATCGAAAGGATAACCTTTAATGATTTATAATTCAATAATGAATAACTGATTAAAAATTTATCAGCATCCAAAGCCCCATTCCCGCCATCATAATATTTTCAGTTAATGATATAAATCCTAATGGCACATTGCTGTTGCCTCCAACGCAGGCACATTTTAATTCTCTTTTATCAATGTAAACCGCTTTAAAGACTGAATACCCATTGATTACCGCAATAAAGATCGCTGCCGGTGCTGACAGAATCGTTAAAAATCCTGAAATCATAGCAACGCCTGCAAGCATTTCTACAAATGGGTAAACATATGAGTACTTGACCCATTTTTGAGCCAAAATATCGTAATTTAAAAATTGCAGGCTAAAGGCTTCCAAATCTCTTAATTTTTGTATTGCAAGTGCGCACATGCTAAATGCAATAAATAGCTCAATAACCCTAACAATGCTTAACTCCCCTAATGCCCAAGCGGTTGACAATGCCATAAGGATAGTAGTCGCAAAAATTGCAATAATCGGTTTATAAGTTGTCCCCTCTTGGGCTTTACCAAAGAATTTTTTTAAGTCGTCATAACCTCCAATACGCTTATCATCAATGAACGTCTGTGGCGTAGTTTGAACGTCATATTTTTCCTTAAATTGATCAGTATCTTCACGACTTGATAAATGGTGATCTTCTACCTCGTATCCTTCATCTTTCAAAAGGTCGAGTGTTTTTAAACCATAGGGACATATGTGTTTGTCCATCACCATGCGGTATACGGTTGCTTTTTTTGACATTATAAATTCTCCTTTAAGTTTAATTATTAGTTCTCATTCTTATCGTTAAAAAATTGCCCCGCCCTTGAGAAGAAAAAGGTTGCTGACCACGTAAGCATCATGAATCCATTAAGTGCCTCTGTAAAAGCCAATACCTTAAAATGCCCCGTTGGAAAAAAATTGCTCATTCCAAGTGTTGTGTAATTCGCTCCTGAAAAATAAAGATAATTCCAAACATGCGGCGTGAATTTTTCAGTAAAACCGCCGAGATTGGTATATTCATGCATTAGATAAAAGACGACAGCATAAATGATGATTTCAAAAAGGTGAAGAAGGGCAATAAAAAACATCAAAATAGGCGGCACAAAGAAATTGCGTGTGTCCCATTCTTTAGATAGGCAAGCAACCCAACACAACCCCCTATAATGGATAACAACCGTAAGAAGAATTAATATTAAACTGATAAGAGAAGTAGCAATCATGCTGATAATTTCTCCTTATAATGCTTGAGGAAAATCCGCTCACCTCCAACAATCAATATCAATCCGATGATCGAAGCCCAAATTACAAGCATATCGCTTTGAGCTTTAATGGGCATGGGAATCGTGATCGTGCGCATCTTTTTTTGCCTCTTCAGTTCGTGACCCGCTATTGGAATGATCTTCTTCCATGCCATCCCCATGAGAGTGACTTCCGTGGCCACCATCGCCTGCAATTACTGGCATTCTCATCACACCCATGCCGTGTCGATAAACAACCTCACCGCCTTTGAATCCTGTGACGGCCAACAATCCAGAAGCAATAAGAATTAATATGACGAACAGCACACTTACCGTTTTCGCCCCACGATGTTTTAGAACTGACCAAAGTGCCAAAACACCAAATACGGCAGCAGTAACGATTGCCCAATTCTTATGATCGGTCATGGCTGCGTGCGATGGGCCATCATGTACTACTGTGTTATAGGCATAGAAACCAGCCAAAACAGATCCAATAGTAATTGCTGCACCGATCCACAAATTCCATCGTGCTACAATTAAAAGATTAGGTTTTTTAAAAACTAATCCTGCCAAGTACAATAACGCTGATATACTAAAAAGTGCGATTGTAAAATGTACAAAAATTGGATGCCAATTTGGTATAATTTCTATGCCCATCATAGTATTGCTCCCTTCTAATGGTGGTCGTGTTCATCGCCGTGAGTGTCATGTTTCATTTCTTCATGCATTGGGCAGTCCGAGCCAGCTTCACATTGATGTGTCTCTTCAGGCATCATGAGTTTAGTAATCCGGTAAACCTTGTCTTCACCAAGCTCTATGTGAAAATGAATACTTTGTTCTGGCTCTAAAGTGCTTAAATCAACATCTTCTGCTACGGCCAAATCCATTGTCATTTCTGGCCATTTCAAGGCTGGAATAGCTTCATGTGTCAGGTTTATTTTGTTGTTCTCAGCATCAATAGTGTGAACCACGCCTTTACCCATGACAGCATCTTCACTTTGATGTGCTTCCATTTCATGTTTATGGTGTGCATGTGCATCATCCTCAGATGCCAAGACAGGCGATATTGAACTCAATCCTATGATTGCTGTGGCACTAAGTAAAAGTGCGGTTTTTAAGGGTTTCATGGTAGTTTCCTTTCAGTTTGGTTAGTTGGTTTGAATCGTCGTCCTTCCCAAAGCATATAAACGACAGGAATGACGATTAGGGTTAAAAGCGTTGTTGTGACCATGCCGCCCACCATTGGCAAAGCAATGCGGCGCATAACATCAGCACCTAGTCCGGCAAAGATAAAAATGGGAAGTAAGCCTGCAAATTCAGTTATGACCGTCATGAGAACTGGACGGATGCGCATAAGCGCCCCTTCGTAAACAGCTTGTCCTAATTCTTCAACTGTTGTGGGCTGTGTTTCACGCACGCGTTGGTCAATATAAACCATCATAATTGTTGCCGTTTCAACAGCAAGACCGCCAAGAGCGATAAAGCCAACACCGACCGCAACGGATAGATTATAATCAGCAAGGTAAATCGCCCACATCCCTCCGACCATTGCGACTGGAAGAGACAACATGACCATTAAAGTACGGTCTGTACGGCCAAAATAAATCATCAGTAAAACAAAGATTGCAAATCCTGCCGCCGGAATAGCAATACTAAGCTGCTTCTTGGCTTCCATCATTTGTTCAAACTGACCCGACCATTCAATAGCGTATCCAGCTGGCAAATCGACATTATCTCGAACAGCAATTTGAGCGTCTTCAACGTAAGAGCCTATATCTCTGTCTTCGATATCAACAAATACCCACCCTGTAAGCCTTGCGTTTTCTGACTTAATCATGGGCGGCCCTTCCACAAATTCAATCTTGGCAAGCTCGCCTAGAGGAATGTGTTGGCCTTTGGGTGTTGGTACTAAAATATTAGAGAGATCGTCAGGATCTTCTCTGAAAGGTCTATCGTAACGAAGCATGATATTGTATCGCTCACGCCCCTGAATAGACTCGGCCATTTTCATACCGCCAAGCGCAGTTCCAATAACATTTTGAAAAACACCAAGGTCAATATTTCTGCGCGCCAGTTCATCCCTATCAGGTGTAACTTCTAAATATTTACCGCCTGTTACACGGTCGGCAAAAGCAGATCGCGTGCCTTGCACATCTTTAATTGTTGCCTCTACATCAAGCGCAACACGGCCAATCGTTTCCAGATCATCACCAGATATTTTAATGCCGATAGGCGTTCTAATACCTGTTGAAATCATATCCATTCGAATTTTGATTGGATAGCCCCATGAATTGACGACACCAGGCAATTTAACGCGGCTATTCAAATCTTTAATCAGGTCTTCAGGACTCATGCCCTTGCGCCACTCTTCGCGGGGTTTGAGTTTAATCCATGTTTCTATCATTGAAATCGGAGCGGGATCAGTCGCTGTATCGGCGCGCCCCACTTTCCCAAAAACATGATGCACCTCTGGAACTTCTCTAATCATGCGATTGGTTTGCTGAAGAATTTCCTTAGACTTTGTTATTGAAACGCCCGGAAGTGTTGTCGGCATATATAATAATTCGCCCTCATATAGTGCAGGCATAAATTCAGAACCAGTGCGCGTAAGAGGCACAATCATACTGGCAATTAAGACAAGCGTGACAACAACCGTAATCATTGGCTTTGCCAATACGTGTTTTAACAATGGCCTATATAGCTTTAGCAGAACTGCGTTAACTGGATTTGCCTCTGCTTTCTTGATCTTTCCGCGCAATGTCCAAAGCATAAGAATTGGAATAACCGTTATAGATAAAATGGCGGCAAAAGCCAAAACATAGGTTTTTGTAAATGCCAAGGGTGAGAACAATCTGTATGACTGCCCTGTAAGAGCTAGCACAGGCAAAAACGAGATTGTGATTATAAGCAGTGAAAAGAAAAGCCCAGGGCCAACTTCTTTTGCTGCCTGTAAAATGGCTTTGTTTTTTTCCTCTTTTTTCGCGTCACTCGATAATTCCGCTAATTTCCTATGAGCGTTTTCGACCATAACAATCGAGGCATCCACCATTGTACCAATCGCAATCGCGATACCTCCAAGCGACACAATATTGGCTGTAATGCCTTGTGCTGACATAACTATGAATGCTCCTAATACACCAAGAGGAAGCACAATTAAGGCCACTAAAGCAGAACGCACATGAAGCAAGAATATGAAGACAACTAAGGATACAATAATCGCCTGTTTCATCAGCGTGTCAGTCAAATAATTTACTGCACCTTCAATCAAAGGTGCACGATCATAGACGGTGATAATTTCAACACCTTCAGGAAGACCTTGTTGAAGTTCAGCGAGCTTTTCTTTTACGCCTTCAATTACACTTAGGGCGTTCTCACCTGCCCGCATTATAACAACGCCAGCAACAACCTCACCTTCCCCATTGAGTTCGGTAACACCGCGCCGAAGTTCAGGGCCTTCAATAACACGCGCCACATCTTCAAGTTTAACGGGCGTTCCATCACGCGCAAAAAGCACTATTTTTTTCAGCTCTTTTATATCTGTGACATAGCCTTTTGAGCGGATCATTAATTCCATTTCCGCTTTTTCTATGACACGCCCACCCGCATCCATACTTGCGCTCTTAACCGCCTCCATTAATCTTTTTAAAGGAACGTCAAATGCGCGCAATCTATTAGGGTCGATCAGGATTTGATATTCTTTTACAAAACCGCCAACAGAAGCGACCTCAGATACACCATCAACTGTTGCCAGTTCAAATTTCAAGAACCAGTCTTGAAGACTTCTTAAATCTGATAGATCGTTATTGCCGCTATTATCAACTAGAGCATATTGATATATCCACCCAACACCCGTAGCGTCCGGCCCGATTTGAGGCTGGACATTAGGCGGCAAATCTCCTTGGATTTTTGAGAGCGCTTCAATAACGCGGCTTCTAGCCCAATATTGATCTACAGCATCTTCAAAAATGATATAAACAAAGGATGTTCCGAACATCGAAAACCCCCGCACATTCTTTGTTTCTGGTAGTCCAAGCATGGTGGTTGAAAGAGGATATGTCACTAAATCCTCAACAATCTGGGGCGATTGGCCTACAAAATCAGTACGGATAATAACTTGCGTATCTGACATATCAGGAATGGCATCAAGGGGCGTTTTTTGCACCGCCAATATTCCCGCCACAAGCAAGGCAATCATCATCACAACAATCAAAAGCTGATTATTGACCGAGTATTCTATGACCTTGGCAATGGCTGATTGCGAAGGGTCACGCGTCTGATTTTTATCAGTGGTTTG
>JAJFGT010000198.1 GCA_021776015.1 Alphaproteobacteria bacterium | reverse complement strand
AGGAGATATTCATTTAAGTGCTAAGCATTTGCTTGAAATTATTAATGAAGTTTTGGACATGTCTAAAATTGAGTCTGGAAAAGTAGATCTAGATGAGCAAGATATAGATGTTTCAACATTGGTTAGGTCTGTATCCCGTATTATGGAGTCTAGAGCTTTTAAGAGTGGGGTGCGTCTCTCTGTTGATATCAAGGGAGAAATTCCTCCCTTACGAGCCGATATGCGTCTTATTCGTCAGATCTTGATTAATCTTGTGAGTAATGCCGTTAAATTCTCAAAAAATGGACAAGAGGTAAAAACCACAGTCTCTCTTAATGAATTGGGTGATCTGATACTCTCTGTTGAGGATCATGGTATTGGAATTCCTAAGGAAAAAATAAAATATGCATTGGAGCCATTTGGACAAGTGGCTAGTTCAGATCATGCTGATGAGCGAGAAGGGACTGGTCTTGGACTTCCTCTTGCGCGAGCTATGGCAGAGCTTCATGGTGGAGGGCTCGAGTTAGAATCTGATTTTGGAAAGGGAACTCTTGTGACGATTACACTTCCATCTCGACGAATGGTTATCCTTAAGGATGATCTATAGGATAGTAAGAATGATCTCTATTTCTAAAGATCATTCTTTTTTATTTTAGGGAATAAGCGTTAGCTCTTCATAAAGTTACTGAAGTCAAAGCCATCGCTTCCTGCGCTTCCACCCTCTCCATCACTATTTCTTTTCTCATCATCTTCTCGTTGAGCTTTTTCTTCTTCTGCTCTCTTACGTGCTTCTTCTTCTGGATCTCTTCCAAGGGCTCTAAGGCCTTTATAAGAGGCTGTTTCCAGTTCTTTGTAAGTGCAGATTCCAAGATCGACAGGGTTCCGAGGTTTTATGTTGACGATATTAGCGTGTGTACGTTCACGAATAGCCAAAATTGTAGGCTTTGTTGTTCCCACAAGTTTGCAGATTTGAGATTCCACGATTTCTGGGTGATGCTTAATGAGGTAAGCAATAGCATCAGGTTTATCCCCGCGTTTTGCCACAGGTGTGTATTTAGGACCTTTGGAGCGTGTTTTAATGGATGGGAGATTGCTAGAAAGTGCTTGCATATGATACTGAGAGTCAGCTTGTGCTTTATCAATTTCTTCTTGTGTTAGAAGTTCCTCATCAATAGGGTTCCTTCCGACAATACCTCGTCCTATCTCTCCGTCTGCAAGAGCTTGGACTTCAATAGGATGAAGGGATGTAAAAGCTCCAATTTGTTCAAATGTGAGGGTTGTTTCATCTATAAGCCATACAGAAGTTGCTTTTGGCATGATAGGTTTTTTAAAATCAACAATTGTAGACATAGTTTTTTTCCTTCGTCATAATATAAAATCTTTTTCACAAACTTCCTTGTTGTGAATCCTTTTTATGGGAAGACACAAGACAGTCGTTCTTATGCTGTCAATGAAGTCAATCCTCTTATACAGGTAGTTTTTTTTAAAATCCAGAAAAAAATCATTTCTTCTCTCACATTTTAAGTTTCTTAGTCTTCTTGAATAACTTTATATCGTGTTTGTATCAGTATTGTGTGAAATTCAATTGACCTCTGCCCTAATTCTCTTTATTCTCCCCATCCTGTATATATAAGGAGACAGTACATAATGGATGAAATAGAAAAACGTTTAGAAGAGGCCTCAGAGATCTGTGTAAAAGCATATCGTGTATGGAGCGAAGATAAAAAAAACTCTTCAGGTAAAGAAAAACTACAAGAATCCATTCATGAACTTAGAAAAGTGGCCGCGCGTCTTGAGATCGAATTGGCTGTGAGTGAACGAGATGAAGAAGGTAATCCTATTCCTATTTTAGGGCATCGTTCTCATGGACAAAATCAAAAGCCCCCACAACAACCAAGACAGGGAAACCAACAAAAGCCACATCAAAATAATTCTGGTAATGGCGGACGTAAAGATTCTGACGTCGGAGAATTGCCTTCTTTTATAAGTGGAGATAGCGTGGATAAAAATGCACCAGACGCCCCTAAGCGTGCTCCGCGTCGACGTCTTTCTCGACCTAAAACAGATGGTTAGCTGTAGGATTTAATCTATATACTTAACTTGTTTTAAAAACTATCTTTGAGCTTTCTGATATAAGCAAAGATTGCTTCAGGCGTTTTGCCTTCATTTTTAAGAGCTTAGAGTTCTCAGTGATAAGGCTTATTGAAAAAGTCATGGTTTTTTGGTATTTTTATCAAATGAAATTTTTACTATCAATTTTTTTAGTAGCTTTATTCTTGCCGTGTTTTGCGCATGCTAATAATGGTATTTCGCAAGAGCTAGAACAACGCATTGAGGCGTATAAAAACAAACAAATCTCACTTCGAGAGGTGTTTGAAAAAGATCCGCGTATAGAAGATCTAATCTCTTTAACTTACTTAAATAAAGACCAATCAAATTCAGAGCGGAATATTGTCTCTAATGCATTGTACAAGCTTTCTTTTAAGGTAGAAAAAGTAAGTGATGTTAGTCTTTTAAACGAACATCTTGATCATTTTAAAGGACTTGCTGACGATCGAGAGGGTTTCAGATCATACTCAAATGCGCGGATACTCCTATTAAAACTTAATGTTGCGGGGGATAAGGAACCGGATTACATTTTCGATTATTTGGACGGTCGCTCTTACACCTATTACAGCTTTGCTGAATGGATGAAAGAAGACGCAAGCTATCTGAGAAAGCTATTGGATTATCCAGAAAAATCAGAAATGATTTGCAATAAGCTGCAACGTGCAATTACACATGATGTTAAGCTTTCAATTTTTCTTGTGAAACGTTCCGTTGATGTTTTTCTAAAGTTTGCTGAGAATAATAGTTCTTGTCGCCGTGCATACATAGAAACTTACCTCGAATATAAAAAATGGGTAGATGGACATCGTGGTGTAGAGCCAGATTCTTTAGTAACTCTATTTGATTATTACAACGAGGTGGATGTTGATAAATTCATGAATACTTATAAAAATTTTGCATGTGCGGCCCCCCCTCAAAGCGATGTAAAATCATGGGCATATATTCATAAAGCTGATTACGGGTATTTAGGGCCCAATGATGAACAAGATGTAAGGGTTCTAAAATGCACAAAATAATTTTTAATTTTTTTCTAATATTTATCTTTGTCGGTATTTTGGGGAGTGCAAAAAGTTCTTACGCAAGCTGTGCTCTTCTTAATGGTCCTCCCACTACAAACTACAAGATATTAAAAACTTGGAATGCGTCTCATGCCTCTGATGAGCATTTCAAAGGGTGCTTAGCTCAAATACACTCTAATACAGATGACGAACTAATGATTACCTATGTGCCGTATAATTTTATTTGTGCTTCCCATGACGATACTGAGTTTGAATTAGATATTCTTCAGGCCTGTTGTGATACAGGACGCTTTGGTGATTATGCTTGCGGCGTTATACCCGATAGAAAATGGAAAGGTGGATTAGATAAGGACTTTCAGACCAATTTAACAGCCGTGCCTACATCTCAAGGTAATGAAACTTTTATTATAGAAGAGTTGATGGACCGACTTGAAAAGGGTGCTTTTCAAGGATCGGGCGGGATGGTCCAACGGGTCATTAATATATCAACCAAACGTGGAGGAAATAAATTTATTGAACCCTACAAAAAGAGGCTGAAAAGGATGTTGCGTTCTGAAGATTCTAATACTGCCTATAATGCGGCACAAATTTTGGAGGTTTTTGTAAAAGATGATGCCTTAAAAGCTATCATTTATAAGAAATATCTAGAACAAGGTTTTTCCTTGAATAAGGAAAGAACTTTAAGAGCATTGGAGTATTTTCAAAATCACCCTGATTATATGGATCAAGAAATTTTAAACGAAATTATTTCCTTCAATCAATTTGATGATAATGACAGTGCCCGTAAAGTAGCATTAGAAATCATAGGCCATCTTGACAAAGAAGATCTTGAGCCGCTTCTTGGGCAATTATATAAAAAATTATTTGAGAATGGTGGGGGCGATGAAAAAAAGCTTTGGACTTCTATGGTCTGCAAGGTTTTTAAGAAGGATAACATTGAGTTTATGGAAGTGAATTTTCAGCTCTCGTATAGTAAAGGGCAATATGTTCAGTGTGCCTATTAACTTAACTAGTTTTTAAAAATTATCTTTGAGCTTTCTGATATAAGCAAAAATTTCTTCAGGCGTTTGGCCGTCCTTTTTGAGGGCATATGCAAGCTGAGGGTCATCAGCTCTAAGAAAAGGGTTTCTGTCTTTTTCAAATGCTATTGTTGTAGGAGTGGTTGAAATATTCTTTTTTCTTTTTTCTAAAATATCTTCGATCGTTTTTGAGAGCTTAGGGTTCTCAGGCTCTATGCTTTTCCAGAAGCGGGCATTATCTAGAGTATATTCATGAGCACAATATATTTGTGTTTGATCGGGGAGAGCTCGTATTTTTTTGAGTGAATCCCACATTTGTGTAGGGGTGCCTTCAAAAAGTCGTCCACAACCAAGAGAAAAAAGAGTGTCTCCTGAAAATAGAACCTGATGCTTTTCAAAATAGAGAGCAATATGACCTCGTGTATGACCGGGAGTATGAATGACTTTGAAAGAATCTGTTCCAAGTGTGTACTCCTGTTCATTTTCTAAAAAAACATTCATATGAAGTATACGTAGAATTTCATGTTCTGGTCCCCAGATTTCACATCCATATTTTTCTTGTAGAAGGGGGTCTCCATCTATGTGGTCCCAATGATGGTGCGTGTGCAAAATAATATGCAATGGAAGCTCATGTCTATTGAGGAAATCTATGACAGGTTGAGCATCTCCTGGGTCAATAACAACAGATAGTCCATCTTCTGTAAGAATGTGAAAAACATAGTTGTCATCAAATATTGGAATAATTGAAATATCCATGATTTATAGAATATCCTTTAAAGAGACCTGTCCACTTCCAGGCCGTAGTGGTGTTTGTTGGCTTTCGTGAGGTGACCATCCTATACAAAAAACAAGGTCATAGGTGCAGGTGAATGTTCTGTCTTTGAAAAAATGTTTTTTATATTCTTTTTCAACCTCTTCAAAAAAGAGCTTTGGAAGATGTTTTCTTGAACGATTTGAAAGAGAATTTGTTTCTCCCATCGCACGAAGATCATCATAGAGAGAGGAAAGTTCTTTATACTCAACATGGACATATTCGGAATCAATAACAGGGAGTGAAAAACCAGTCTTTTGTATGAGACTCCCCATTTGTTGTTTGGTTATAAAGGGGCTTATGCGTTGATGGCAGCCTCCGAAGAAATGTATGTCTGTATTAATGAGAGACTGTTTTAATTCTTGAAGCGTTTTTTCTCCAAAACATACACCTATAAATAACCCATCGGGTTTAAGGGAGTTGTAAATAGTTTTTAGATACTCTTCAGGATCTTCTATGCGATGAAGATTAAGAAGACTTATAACACAATCATAAGGGCCAGAGTTCTGTTGTGATATTTGGCTTCCTAAATCTATAGGAAAATCACTAATAAGTAGTATGTCACTGAATTCTCTTTTTATGTCCTTTAGACGATCCTGTATGTGTTTTTCTGCCCAACGGTATAAAAAACGATCTTGATCTGAATATTGAAGGAGGGCTCTTTGAAGGTTCTTTTGGGTCTTGTCGGGGTCAAAGAGGGTCATTTCTAAGAAATCTGTGGTTTTTTATTTGTAGAAGAAGATGTTTCTGAGTGTACAAGAAAATCAGAATCATAATCACGTTTTGCTGTATGCTCTGCATAAAGGTCTTTTGAAAATCCTGGAGCTAACGCTTGTTCATTGTCTTGGCAAAGCATTTGATAGGCTTCTGACATAACTTTCACCATATCTGTTGGTGCTCCACTGTTAATAGATTCTCCAGTTATAGTCCAGATGCCTGATAATGGCGCATAAGATGTAAGAGAAAAATGTCCATAGTCAAATTTTCCAGATAAATTTGTTACGGCAAAAGGGAACATTTTCTTTGGGGTCATTCCTACATGTTGAAAGTAAGGCTCTCCCATTTTTCCTACAAATTTAGGATCAACCTCAAACATTTCAGCAACATAACGTTTGGCAGAATCCATATCTTCTATGTGTGAAGGAAGAGGAAAAGACGGGACATTTAAAATTTCACCATTCCCCTGAAATCTTTCTGGGATAGGGGCGTGATCTTTTATAATTCCCATCATAACCTCTCCATTTAAATCTCTGGCAAGGGGAATAACAACTGCAACGTTTTGGGAGTGCTCTTCGGGAACAAAAAAGTCCTGTTCTCGAGAGGAAATATCCGTCATTCCTCCTTTTTCATCATGTCCTTCTTCCATAAAGACAGAGTGAACAATTCGTACTGTTCCTGCGGATGTTTTTACAGGCGCAAAACGTTTCTTTTCTTCTGCCATATCGGCCAATGTGTCTTTAATATTAAGACGTTCTTTAACGCTCATCTCTGTGAGGATCAAGGGAGATTCAGACCAGTGATCATGCTTTTTCTTTAGCATCTTAAAGAGGCCTAAGATTTGAATTTCTAATTGCGCACTTGGAATAAACCCTACAGATATAGCATTTAAAATGGCTTGGGCATCAAATTCTCTAAGTGTTCCAATCTCCTTAAAATGAAGTCCTTCTGGAGGCGTATAGTGTGTATTGAGAAGGTTCTTTCTATTTTTTTCTGGAGGGTGAACTTCAACATACTTTGTTTCTATTCTCTCATCGATTGTTTTAGGCGCCGGATATGTGATGGGGCCATCTGTGAACTCAACGTCAGGCGCTGTCTTTAGATCAATTTGTTCCTTTATAAAATTGGAAATTGATTTTTTATTTTTATTTTTTTGGAGCAGGTTTAATTCCTCACTATTGAAGGATATACCTTCAATCATATGCCCAGACCATTCTTTTCCATCAATATTATGTCCTTGTCGAGGCACAGTGTTGACAAGGCTTCTTGGCGTGGATTCTTGAAGAAATACTTTAATTTCCCCTTCAGGAGTCTCATAGAAAGGAATAAGTTCTGTGAGGCTTAAGTGCCTTGATACAATATCAAGAAGTTCTCCTGTTTCATTGTTTCTGACGCTTTGAATGGAAAGAGTATCTGCTTTTTTCCTTGATGTTCTCCATTCTTGATAGCGAGTGCTTTCTTTGCCTTTAACTTTTTGAACGAGCATTGTATAGCTGGTCTCTGGATAGCCAAGAGGTTCTCCATTTTCTTTATAAAGTTTGAAATGACCAATCATATTCTTTTGAACAAAATCATC
>JAJFGT010000197.1 GCA_021776015.1 Alphaproteobacteria bacterium | reverse complement strand
ATGGCATAGATGCGGTGGTGTTGCAAAGATATTCAGGCTTTAGCATCCCTTATTCTTTGGATAAGCCATGCCACAGAATAAACCTGTTTTGTTCTCATCGTCAACAGAAAAGAACAAAAAAAGAACAAAAAATATTTTCTTATACAGAATGCCGCCTTGCGTTTTCATAATAACAATGGTAAATACAGAGCAATAAAAATGGAAATTACTTAAAGACTATGAAATCTACACACGCCCCTAAATATGCTTTTTTTCAGGCCTCCAGTGCTTTAATTGACATTTCAGCTATTGAAAAAGAAGTCTTACCTGTTTATTTCGAACGTGTTTTTAAAGAGGCTCTTGAGCAAAATACTCTGAGAATGCCTTCAGACGAAGAGATTGAAAATCTGACCCATATAGGAAACCCTCCCAAATTAAGGGTCCTTCTTGAAAACCTTATTTTTATGCAAGATGAAAGTATTGAGTGCTTATGCAACCTAGAAGACCTAAATGAAAAACAAACAAGAGATTGGGAACAGACTGAGCGTGCATTTACAATTGAATGGCGTGATAAATTAAATAGCGGAGACTATATACCTGATGATATTGTAACAGCCCTTACAGATATTACGGAAAAAGGATACAAGATTAAGATCCTTAATGATTTTATGGGACTTGGAGAAAAGGGTTATCAAAAACTTTTTGGTGCGATCCCTTCTCTGAGATTTAAAGGCGACTTTGCACAAGTTTCCATCCGTTCTATAGAACGGAAGTCACCTATCGATTTTTTTATTCTGAATCGACATAATACCCTACCTGCTCCGAGTCCGTCTCATATTATGGAGAATAAAGACATTATAATTTTTACCAATAATACAGGGCTACTTGCACAGTCCTTCAATGCTGGCTCAGGGATTGCTACTTGTCTCCATTTACCGAGGATAAGAGAGGTTGATCTCCCTCACTCTGTTTCTCACGAAAACTTTTTTACCGTCCATCATGCTAAGGATATTGTCAGTATTGTAGAGCGTGGTCTTCCTCAATCTAACTATTAGTCAAAAAGACTTATGCTTCTATGACCTCTTTAACTTTTTGTGCCAAAACCTTAAGAGTAAAGGGTTTAGCCAAAAACCAAATATTATGCCCCATATGTTCTTTAAGCTTTTCTTCTGTATAACCTGATATAAAAATGATTTTAAGGTCAGGGTGTTTTTCACGAATCATACGGGCAAGAGTTGGACCATCCATATCTGGCATCATAACGTCTGTAATCAGTAAATCGATTGGAGAGGTGTCTTCTTTATTGATAAACTCTAATGCTACGGCACCACCATTTACATCAACAACATCATACCCCTTATTGGTCAAAGCTCGTGTCGAAAATGCTCGCACAGGGTCTTCATCTTCAACAAGTAGAATACGTGCTGTTCCGGTAAGGTCTTGCGTCTCCTCAAGTTTTTTAGAACCACTTTTTATTTGTAGGGTATTTTTAATTTCTCCATCTGCATCCAGCTCCAATTCTGACTCTGGAAAATAAATAGAAAAAACTGTTCCTTTCCCCAGACTACTCTTAACATGAAGAAACCCACCTGTTTGGTGGATAATTCCATAAACTGTAGCAAGCCCAAGTCCTGTTCCTTTTCCTAAATCTTTTGTTGTAAAAAAAGGTTCAAAAATACGTTCCATCACATCATCTGGAATTCCCTCACCGGTATCCGTCACTTCTAATTTTACCCAACGCCCTACTGGCATCTTATCGTCCCCCATGGTCAGAGGCTTTTTGTTCTCAAACATAGATGTCACTATATCTAAGCTTCCTCCATTTGGCATGGCATCTCGTGCGTTCACAGATAGATTGACCAAAACTTGTTCGATCTGATTTGCATCAACTTTTATAAGCCCTAAATCTTCCCCATGAACTAAATTTAAATCTATATTTGTACCGATGAGGCGGCGCAGAAGGTGTGATACTTCAGTCAATATGTCTGTGATATCCTGAACTTCAGGTCTAAGCGTTTGTTGACGTGAAAAAGCTAAGAGCTGGCGCACAAGATTGGCTGCTCTATTTGAGTTTTGTTGAATTTGTGTAATATCCGCAAAAGAAGGATCTCCTGGTTTATGACGTAAAAGCAGAAGATCACAGAAACCAATGATGGCTGTTAAAAGATTATTAAAATCATGCGCGATTCCTCCCGCTAACTGCCCAACTGCCTGCATCTTTTGAGATTGAGCAAATTGCTCTTCTAAACTTCTTTGCTGTGTTAAATCAAGACAGTATAAAACGATATGCTCACTATTGGCTAACTTACGTGCAAAAATACGAACGGGAATCGGTGTGTTCGTCTCACTTTGAGGAATCAAACACGCTTCAAATGGTGTAAAATTCTCTTTTTCTGCAAATCTTTTAATATTCTCACAAAAATCTTGGCACTCTTCATTTGCAACATACTTAGGAAAATTTAGATCCTTAAAATCATCATCAGGGGATAAAATAATACTTTTAAAGGCATGGTTATATGTCTTAATATTAAAATCCTGATCAATAAAGACAATAGCTAATGGAGCCTCTTCAAAAAATCGTTTAAAACGATTTTCAGATGCATCAAGAGCTTCCTGCATTTCTTGTTCAGCTCTAATATCATGAACAATCCCTCTTGTTCTCACTGTACCATCATCATAAGTCATCACAGTTTGACGAATGGAAACTAGTATAGGCTCTCCACGGGCTCCCTTTAGCTCTGCTTCAATAATTTGCCTATCTTTTCCTTTATGAACAACATCATACGGCTTTGAATCACTCGGGGGGTGAAGCATATAGTGATGAATCTCACCACTTCCAATCAAATCCTCCATATTCTTTCCAAACCAACGAGACAATGTAGCATTCACAAAAACTAAACGTCAATTTTCATCTGTAGAATAAAACCCAACAGGTGCATTATCCGTAAAATCAATAAGCTTATTTCGCTCTTCTTGTTCCATACGGTGCTTGTATTGCTTATCTGTAACATCATCAATCCGCCAATGAATGTATCCTGCCCAGTCTGGAATTGACTGAGCCATGATTCTATATGTGTAAGGAGTCCCCCTCACAATTGTTGAAAGAAGGATTCTATCCGTCAATCCTCGGCGCGTATCATCCATTAATTTCATGATATGTGCTTTTGATTCAGGGGTGTCTTCAAAGACTTTCAAAAAAGATTCAAAGGAAGGCGAGCTCTCACCATCCATAATATTTTGACAAAAATCATCAAAATTCTGGTTCGTATAAACTGTTCTATTAACAGAGTCTACGATCAATCGAGCGCCACGACTCCCCTCTATAACTTTTTGTAAGATCTCTTGTGATGGATTCCGACGAGAGAGCATTAGAAAAGAAAAAAAGGAAGATATAAAAACAAAACATGCAATGAAGAGGATAAAAGCATATGTATTATCAACCATAAGAGGGTACAAATAAACCCCTACAGACGTAGTCATAACAACCATAAAGATAACAAAGAGAAGAAAACACAAAAGTTGAGAGCGACATTTAGGTACACCAAACGGATGTATTTTAGGGGATGTTTGTTGACGCTTTATAAATTCATGGTGATCGATCATCATACCAAGAAATATTGCATATTGAATCAGATTTGGAAATCTCTATGTTCAAAATATTATAGATATAAAGTTTACTATATTAGAGAGAGAGAACATCATCTCTAAAACCTTCAACTGCCGAAACAGCTTGCTTAACATCTTCTTCTGAAACAGACAACCCTCGCAGAGTACTCTCCAGATGTTCAATCATAATATTTAAATGTGCATCATTCAGACCTTTTTTAAGAAGAGGCTGATGAATTCTACGAATATCCTCCCCTGTATATTGGTGAGGTCCTCCATATGCCATGGTTAGGAAAAGTTTTTTCTTCAAAATTTCTTTCATATCCACACCATCAAAAAAATAATTGATGCGGTCATCATCAAGGACTTTTTCATAAAAAATTTCCACGGCTGTA
>JAJFGT010000196.1 GCA_021776015.1 Alphaproteobacteria bacterium | reverse complement strand
AACTCTAATATCTCTTTTCATTTAAATCGTTATTGCCTAATCTAACGCAATGGACACTCTTCTTTTTACACCCCTTCAACTTATTACCCTTTTAGGAATGGCTCAAGCGCTTTACGCTCTTGTGTATATGGCTTTTCGAGCAGGACGATTATCACGAGCGGGGCTTGCCATTATCTACTTCTTTGTTTTGTTTTTTTGCTTTTTTACCGATTTTGCATCATCATTTTTTCAGGATTACTCATTTCCGCACAAAGAGATTTTATCGAATTTATCTTGGGTGTTTTGGATTTTTCTACCAAGCCTGAGTTATCTTTTGATTCTTCAAATTGCAAGAATTCATGAAACACCCTCATGGCGTCATTATTTTATTTTGTTTGTCCCTATTTTGTCTCTGATAATGGCGGTCTCTATCTTTGATGATAGGGGAGGTCTTTATGTTATGGGGCTTGTATCAGGTGCGGTATCTTTATTATTGATTTGGTTGAACCGTCCCATTCTCGAGGGCGTGCAGCGAGATGGGAAGGCAGGTCAAGCCCGTTATTGGCTGATTATGTGTTTGATTATTGTTAATGTAATGATATTAGGCAGTGTATTGGTTCTTTTATTGAATATGATTTCTTATGAATCATGGGCTTTTATCAGAAATATTTTAGGATTAGGGTTTGTCTATTTAGCATCGACAAGTCTCTTTCGTATTTATCCTCAGGCTGTTTTGATTAAAGAGCGTCGTCGCCTTGATCCAGAAAACCATCAGATTAGAGAAACTATTGAAGGCTTATCTTCTTTACTTGAAGTGGATCATGTCTACCAAGAAGCTAAGTATAGCCGTAAAGACTTTGCACGTGAGCTCGATGTTTCAGAGTCTATCATTTCACAAATTGTAAACGATCAGTATCAGCAGACGGTCCCTCAACTTTTGAATCGATATCGTATTCAAGAGGCAAAAGGGCTATTACAGGATACAAATGCCTCTGTTCAGGTTATTTCAGCAGAGGTTGGCTTTAATTCTATTACAACGTTTAATCGTGTTTTTAAAGGAATGGTCGGTGTCACACCTTCTGAGTTTAAGGAACAACATAAAGCATAATTATTTATACTTGCTGTTGATCACCATATTGTTCATCTGACAATTTCTGAAACTGTTGATGTCTCATACGGAAAGCCCGTGCTTTTTCAGGAGTGAGTGTATCAATACAATGTTTACAAGACACGCCTTTCTCATAGGATGGAAGGTGTGTGTCTTCTTGTTCAAGCGGATAACGACAGCCATAACAGAGAAGGTGAGGGCTTTCTTTTAAACCATGTTCAACACCAACACGCCGATCAAATAAGAAGCAACTTCCCTCCCACAGGCTTTCTTCTTCGGGCATGTCCTCAAGATACTTTAAAATCCCTCCTTTGAGATGGTAAACTTCTTCAAAACCTTTATGAAGCATATAGCTAGAGGCCTTTTCACAGCGAATACCTCCTGTGCAATACATGGCAACTTTTTTATGTTTTTTAGGGTCTAGATTTTTTTCAACATAATCAGCAAATTCTGTAAAAACTTTTGTATCAGGATCAATAGCACCTTTAAAAATACCGATGGCGGTTTCATAGCTGTTTCGTGTATCGAGCATAATAATATCTGGATCGTTTATGAGGGCATTCCAGTCTTTGGGCTCTACATATGTTCCGACTGTTTGAGTTGGGTCAATGTCGGGTTGACGCATTGTAACAATCTCTTTTTTCAGGCGCACTTTCATATGTCTGAATGGCTTATGAGAGGCTGTTGAATATTTAACTTCTCCTTGGCTTATCTTTAAAAGAGTTTCAAGGTGTTCAACAATATGAGGGAGTTTATCAGGAGCACCTGCAATTGTTCCATTGATACCTTCTGGGGCAACAAGAAGTGTTCCACAAATGCCGAGTTCAGTACAAGCCGTTTTAATCATTTTTTGGATTTTTGTTGGGTCTTCAATCGTTACAAAACGATAAAGGGCAACCACGTCCCATGATGTATCTTCTATATTATCTGTCATGGAAATCTTTATATAATATTCTTTTTAAAGTTTCAAATATAAAGAAGATTTCCTTCTCTATGCTGATATCAAAATAACTTCCCACCCATTTTTGCATTGGCGAATGGTGTAATGATCGTGGCTTCGCCACTCTCAGCTTTAGGGAATTGAACACCCAAGCATAGAAATTCTGAAGTTACAGAGCCTATCTGACGTGCTTCAAAATTCAAGACACCAAGAATGGGTTTTCCGACAAGTTCTTCTATGGGATGTTGAGTAAATCGTCCAACGGATGTTTTAATACCAAATTTTCCAAAATCAGCTTTTATAATATAAGTGGGTTTAGGTGAATCAGAAGAGAGGGTTATTGATATAATTTTCCCTAAACGGATATCAAGCTTATCAAAGGTATCTTCTTTATTGACTAAAGGTTTAATTTTGTCAGCCATTTGATGTGCTTTACTATTTAGATTAGAGAATTAAATATAAGACTAGTTTGTACATAAAAGTAATTTATGAAGCAAGATGCATTTTTTCTAGAAGAGCATCTTGCTTTTTGATTTTATCAAGTGATAGACGAAGAGTGAGCCCCATCAAGTGCATTACTTTAAGTAATAAGATCTCCATTGAGGTACATGTTGTGCTCTACATATAGATCTGTAGCACTTTTTGAATAGTGAGCGTAGGTTACTCCATCTACTGTGACATCTTCTACAAAGTTACTCGCTTTGTACTGAGAGGCAGAAATACCATCTAAATTAGCATCTCCTCTGACATAGAGGCTGTTGGCATCAGTAGCGTCTTGAATGTCTTTTATTTTCATTGTGACTGTATCAGCAACCGCAATATCATCATTACGCATGTCCAAAATATCGATTCCAACAATAGAATTGTTGTTAAGGTTAATACTCGTTGCTCCTAAAGTTCCAGAGTTGAGTTGTAATGTATCATTTCCAGCCCCGCCATCGATGACAGTATCTGCTACATCAAATAACAGAATGTCGTCCCCATCATCGCCATAGAGGGCATCGGCACCTAATCCGCCACTAAGATAGTCATTATCGGCCTCTCCATGCAGCGTATCAACATCGGCGCCTCCCCAAAGGCGGTCGTTCCCTGTTCCTCCGAATAGTGTATCGTTACCGGCATCTCCACCCATATCGTCATTACCAGCATCTCCTCTGAGAATATCTATCCCATTGGCCCCATGCATATAATCATCACCATTTCCACCACGGAGGTCATCGTTTCCTTCTCCACCATGAAGGAAATCATTTCCATCTTCTCCAAATAAAGTATCAGAACCAAGTCTTCCATAGAGCCAATCCCCATCTGCTCCGCCATAAAGGAAGTCATCTCCATCTTCCCCAACAAGGATATCTCTCCCTGCTTCGCCATAAAGGACATCGTTGTCTAGTCCTCCATATATTTTGTCATTTCCTGTTCCCCCATACATACGGTCAGCACCATCCAATCCCCACATTCTGTCATTTCCAGCATCCCCATAGACAAAATCAGCCCCTGCACCACTATTAATGACATCATTGCCGTTTCCTCCATAAATAACATCAGCTGAATCATAAGAAATAAGGCGGTCATTTCCATCTAGACCGTACATTGTATCATTTCCAGCTGTTCCATAGAGTTTGTCAGCTAGTTCTGTCCCTGTAATTGTTCCATAGATGGTATCATCAGGAATTGTAATAAACTGATTTGTATCAATCGTTGTAATTTCATTTTGATCTAATGTAATTGTTCCTGCATTGTCAGGATTAATGCCTCCTCCATAGAGTGTATAAGCATCATCAGCCACACTTCCTCCTCCCACACCTGAAAGGGTAACGCTTGTGACATCTGCTGAACTGCTTCCTGTTCCTCCACTATAACGGAATGTTAGGATACCTAGATCAGAAGAAAATATATCTAGGCTCAGAGAGTAGGCTGAAAGTGTTGTGTTCAGAGCGACAGATCCAACAACAATACCATCTAGCAAAACTTCCATAAGTGGAGAGGATTGAGTTGTTGTTGAAAGTGCATCAAACGTTAAATTGTAGTTTGCCATGTTTTAATTATCCTATTTTAAATACCCTATTATTAAGAGTATCAATTAAAGACTTAAAGCCTCTTAATTTTAGATAAAATTTTATGTAATATATTGAATGATCAGATTTGACTTAAGCTACAACCAAATTATCTGCCCCTATCATTTGATAGAGGTCGAGTCCTGTAACCCCATTAAGGACAGCAACATCTGTGTATCCTCCAGCTCCATTTGCATCGACGGCAATTGTTGTGTTTCCACCTGATTCTGTTAATTGAACAAAGTCACTGATATCGCTTGTTGTGAAGCTATATCCACTTAAGAGATCGCTGATATCTATAGCATCGTGTCCTGTGAGACTGAAATTTTCGATTGTATCTGTAGCATCCCATGTTGCTGTTTCAAACAAGAAGATATCAATACCATCGTTACCATAAAGTGTATCAGCTCCAGCGCCACCACTCAAAGTTGTTGTGTCAACAGTGGAAAGTAACGTATCCGCATCCCACTCGATAACGTAATCGGAAGAACGAGGCGCATCATAGCTCCACCATAAACCGTCTGATCTCATCTCTATGTAATCCCATGCAGAGTTCCCATTCGATGGCTCAGTTGAGTCTAACCAATTGTTGTAATGTCCGTTTGTTGCAGGCCCTCCAGCTCCACCAGAATGGAATTGCATACCGTTTTCATCTCCCCCTGTCCATGACCAAGTTCCCTCACTTGATACATCTGTTCCACCAATCCAAAGACGTTGT
>JAJFGT010000195.1 GCA_021776015.1 Alphaproteobacteria bacterium | reverse complement strand
CTTTGAAAGCAAGGATAGCTATGCCTTCTGTTTTAGATTCTACTCTTATAACTCTTTATATGGTTCAAGTTTCTTGCCTTGATGAGACCCACCTAACTAAGACAGATAAAGAAAAAATATATTTTGATTTATGCCTGGAGAATATAGAGCTTGTTGGCGATATGCTAAACGGCTTTCCTACAAAAAATAAAGAACATAAAAGAGAAAAAAAATTAACTCCGACAGAGAAAATACGAGTTTTGGAACCTTTGGTTGCTCCTATTGTTGAAAAGCCAAAAAGATATGAGTTTCCAGAGGGGAGTTCTGCAACACGTATTTTAAAACGAGGAAATAATACAAAGACACTCCATGACGCCCCATTGATACGGGAACAAAATAGATTTATAGCAGAAGAGATTTCAAGAATTCAAACTGCCGTTAATCCAGAGAATGCACAGCATGTAGAAATCGCTAATCTTTTGGTAACTGGAAAATTTGGGAAATCTTTGGAAGTCATAGGGGGAACTGAGGTTAAAAATTGGAACAATGGTTTTTCAAGAGAACAAAAGATTCTTCGTGAAAAAATTCAAACTTTATCTTCATCATGGCTCTCTGGTGAATTTACTGAGACAGCGGATCCTTTAATGATAGCTTTTTTAAATGCGCCATTAATTTCTATGGCTCTTGAAGCAAGTGTGCAGGATATAGAAAATATGCACATGCTGGTGACGTCTAATGAAATCAAAAGGGCGGGTAATAGATCCCTTAATCTATGGAAAGAAGTGACAGACTCTCTAGATGTAAACGTTAGAACAAAAGTAGGTTTAAGACCTGTAGTTCTTCCAATCTAAGTTGCTATTTTTCAGGTGTTTCTTTGACTCCAAGTTTTTTAAGTTCATCTCGCAAGCAAGCTTTTCTTAACTGACGTGCCAGTTTTCGTTCTTCTTTGTCTGGACCTTCTTTAAGGGCAATAAGAGAGAGAATAGGAGGGATCAGCATTAAACAGGCAATAAAAAATTCACTATGTCTTGTATTCAAGATAATAAGCAAGACCCCACATAACATAAGGATGTTTGCGATATAGGCGGAGATATAAACGGCTTTTTGCATGGAGGATTCCTTTTGATATTTTGAAATGAATGTTCCTATGGTACCATGATGAACTGAAATATTTTCAGAGCATTCAAGATATAAAGGATACCATATGTTGCGCTTATTTTCTATCTTCATTTTAATTGTCGTTACTCTTCCCCAAAGCGTTTTTGCTAAAGATATTTCTATCGAGAGTGAGATTGTCTCTGCGACGGTTTATACGAACCGTGCTCAAATTACAAGATTGGTATCTGTTGATATCCCTAAAGGATCACATACTCTAGTCTTTACAGGACTTCCTGTTGGCTTATTGCCAGATTCCTTGCGTGCTAAGGGAGAGGCCTTTGCTGATGTTAAGCTGGGGGCTATTACGCATAAACAAATCATGGAAGCTGATCTGACAGCACCTCGTGAAAAGCAATTGAATGAAGCGCTTCAAACGGTTCAAGATCAAAAAAGACTGATTGGAGCTGAAAAAGAAGCCCTTACTGTCCAGAAAACATTTCTTATAAATTTAGGAAAGAATGCTGTCTTGAGACAAAATGAAGACATTGCTCAAGTTGATCTTAAACCTGAAACATGGGGGGATGCAGCAGGAACTTTACAGATTGAGATGTCGACGCTTTTGAAAAAAGATCTTTCTTATGCTGTTCAGATTCGAGAGCTTACAAAAGAAGAACAAAGAATTCGGCGAGAGATGAATCAGCTTCGAACGGGGCAACGCAGTGTCTATCAGGTGAGTGTTCCCTTTGAAGCAGAGTTAGCAACAAAACTGACTTTAAATCTAGATTATCAAGTTTCTAATGCCTCATGGCGTCCTTTGTATGACGCGCGCTTGACGACAGAAAATAAAGAGTTAGACCTTATTCTTTATGGGGCTGTTCGTCAGAATACAGGAGAAGATTGGACAAATGTTCATTTAACCCTCTCAACGGCGCAACCTCATAGAGGGGCAAGTCAGCCTGATCTCGGGTCTATGTGGGTTAATCTATTGAGCCATCAGAAGTATGGAAGAGGAGGCAATAATTTTAATACGATTGCTTCAAATAGGGTCTCTAGTCCTTTAGCGGAGCTGAGTTCTATCCAAATGTTTGATGAGGATAAGGGAGTTGAATCTGATTCCCTACCTGTTGCACGAAAAGCTGTGATGAGCCAAGCCCAGATAGAAACCGGTGGGTTTATTAGTGAATATAAAATAACAGGCCCCAGTACTGTCATTGCAGATGGGTCAGAGAGCAAAGTACTCGTAGGATCGTTTGAGACAGAGAACCATCTCTTCGTTGAGGTGAAACCACAATTAAGCCAGAACGCTATGCTTGTGACTAAAACAAAGCTTTTGGGAGAGGCCCCTATTTTAGCAGGGAATGTGAACCTCTTTAGAGATGGCGCTTATGTAGGGCAGATGCGTATGCCTCTCCTGCGCCCGTTGGAGGCACAGAACTTAGCGTTTGGAATTGATGATAATATCTCTGTGACCAGACGTACACTCAAAGATGAGCGAAGTGAAGAGGGGCTTATTGCAAAGGATGCTGTTTTGGAACGTCATTTTACAACAGAAATTATAAATTTGCATACAACACCTATTGATGTTGCTGTTCTTCAAAATACACCTGTCTCTCAAAATGAGGATATTCAAGTTATGATTATTAAAGAAGCAACAAGTGGTGGCTATGAAAAAGATCATGATAAAGTCAAAGGCTTGATGCGTTGGAGTACACTTCTTCCCCCTCAAGGGAAAAAAGATATCAATTTAGGCTGGAAAGTGACATGGCCCAGCGATCAACGACTATCAGGTCTGTAAGTCGTAAAAACGTATAGAAAATAGTTTATAAAAAAACCTCCCATCTTTATCAGTGGGAGGTTTTTTGTATTCTTGAGAATTATTAAGCTGCAGCTTTTTTCAAAGCGGCATCAACTTGATCAAATATAGCTTTGAAGGCATTGATGTCATGAACAGCAATATCAGCTAAAACTTTACGGTCAAGCTCAAGCCCTGTAAGTTTTAATCCATTCATAAACTGTGAATAAGGAAGCCCAAATTGACGAGAGGCCGCATTGATACGTTGAATCCAAAGGCGACGGAAGTCACGTTTCTTTGTACGACGGTCTCTATAAGCATATTGACCCGCTTTCTCAACAGCTTGAACCGCTGTACGGTAACAAGATTTACGGCGTCCGTAATATCCTTTTGCGGCTTTGATAACTTTTGTATGGCGTGCATGAGCACGAGGTGATCCTTTTTTTGCGCGTGCCATTATTTTGCTCCTTCCGCTTTAGATAATAATTTTGATACTTTTTTACGAGCGTAGGGAAGCCAGTTTCTCAAGATAATCCGAGTATCCATTTTTGACAAAACAGATGTTCTACGGGCTTTACGCTTCATAGCTTTCGTTTTGTTTTGCATCATATGGCTTGTGTAGGCACTTCCAGATTTTATCTTCCCAGATTTCGTGATTTTAAAGCGCTTTTTGGCACTTGACTTAGTTTTTAGTTTTGGCATTTCAGTCTCCTATTAAAACAAGGGTTTAAACGTTAGTGTACGAGGCATGCCAGAGGATTATACCTTCGCCAGTACACCATAATGTGATCTTTCATAAGAAAGGACACAGTGTTTAAAGCAGATTTGGAGATGATAATCAAGGAAAATACAGGGAAAATCAAAGATATGGAGCAAATTTTTGAGCTTCTAGTTCCCATGGAAAGTAAATCCATGTATTTTGAGATATCCCTTGAAGGTATGTATCTGTTTCTTTCTGTCCTTCTGGCTTGCTATAAACACAGGCACAATGAGCTTTTGGAAAGAGTTTATGGATAATCTTAAATGTTTCTCCTGTGTCGGAGAGATCATCAATAAAAAGCCATCCATCACCCTCATCTTTAAGAATTGGGGTGTGATGAGTTATGGATTTTAACGCATGTTCTTGATGCGCATAGCTTTCAATGCAGATTGTCTGAATGTTTTTTGTATTTATTTCTTGAGAAACGAGAGCCGTAGGGACAAGTCCTCCTCGTGTAACGGCGACAAGTCCTGTCCACGACCTAAGGGCGCTTAATTGTTGTCCCAATTGATGGGCTTTAGAATGAAACTCTTCCCAAGAAATGACAAGCTCTTTGGACATTATGGCTTAGCTTATGGATTTAGTAGAGGACAGGATCATAATCATCTGACGACCTTCCATTTTAGGTTCAATGTCAGGTGTTCCAAGTTCAGTAAGGTCATTTTTGAGCCGCAGCATCATCTTTAGACCGACATCTTGGTGTGCCATTTCACGTCCACGGAATCGCATAGAAAATTTAACTTTATTTCCAGCTTCTAAAAATCTTTGAGCATTACGCAATTTAACCTGATAGTCGTGTTCTTCGGTCGTCGAACGAATTTTTACTTCTTTCAGTTCAATAATTCTTTGTTTTTTACGAGCTTCAGAGGCTTTTTTCTGTTGTTCGTATTTATATTTACCATAGTCTAATATTTTGCAAACAGGTGGCTCTGCATTGGGAGAAATTTCAACTAAATCTAGTCCTATATCAGCTGCTTGCTGAATAGCCTTTGTTGTCTCAACAACCCCAAGCATCTCGCCATCTTCATTGATAAGGCGAACTGTTGAGGATTTAATTTTATCGTTGACATTAGGTCCATGACTTTTTTGAGGATACTCTCCTCTAACTGGTTTAGTAATAATAATCTCTCCTTAATATTATGAGTAAAAGATTATATTCATACGGTGATTTTAAGTGTTTGACAAGTGAGAAAGGGGGAGGAGCAAGAAAACTTTATAGAAATTGTAATCTAAAAAACACAATAAATATTCTTTTATATTTCTTTCTCTAAGCGTGACGTTTTTTTTCGGGGCAGTGTTGGCGAACAGTTTCTGCAATCCGTTCCATTAAAATCTTGTAGGTCTCTTCAAATGCCTTGTCTTTTTCTTCTGTATCTTCAACAGTGGCGGGATCAGGCAGCGACCAATGAAGTCTTTTAGGATCTCCATTGCCACACCATACAGGACAGTCATTCGACGCATTATCACAGACACTAATAAGAAGATCGATGGAAGGGGCCTTCTCATCGGTAAAGTCATGAATGCTCTGGCTTTTGAGCCCTTGTATTGTATGGGCGTTCTTTTCTAGAAGAGATAAAGCCACAGGATTTATTTTGCCTATAGGCTGGCTTCCTGCACTAAAAGCACACCCGTGCTCTGAAAATAAATCATTAAAAATAACCTCGGCTAATATAGAGCGTGCTGAGTTTCCAGTGCAGAGGAAAAGAACATTCATTTTAAAGCCTTCCATATTGAGTTCACTCTTTTGTCTCGTCCACAATTATGGCGATAAAGCTTGTAGCGGAAAGGATTTTTATAGTGATAGTTTTGGTGGTATTCCTCTGCATCATAAAAAGAAGTTGCTGATAAGATTTCAGTCAGCAGATCTTGACCTAATATCTTTTGAGTTTCTTGTTTAGAGATCAGCGCCTGTTCTTTTTGTTCTTCACTAAGATAAAAGACGGCGGCACGATATTGATCACC
>JAJFGT010000194.1 GCA_021776015.1 Alphaproteobacteria bacterium | reverse complement strand
TCGATGCAGAGCATGCTCTTGACCCATCATATGCCGGAAAGTTAGGCGTGGATGTTGATAATTTATTAATTTCACAACCAGATGCAGGCGAGCAAGCTCTTGAAATTGCAGATACATTGGTGCGTTCTGGGGCGCTAGACGTGCTTGTTGTTGATTCTGTAGCAGCGCTTGTTCCTAGAGCTGAGCTTGAAGGAGAAATGGGAGATCACCATGTGGGTTTACAGGCTCGTTTGATGTCCCAAGCTCTTCGCAAGCTTACAGGATCTATTTCGAAATCTCGTACAGTTGTTATCTTTATTAATCAAATTCGTATGAAGATTGGTGTAATGTTTGGATCTCCAGAGACAACAACAGGAGGGAATGCCCTTAAATTTTATTCATCTGTTCGTATGGATATTCGTCGTATTGGTCAAATCAAAGACAAGGATGAAGTTGTTGGAAACCAAACACGTGTAAAAGTCGTAAAAAATAAAATGGCGCCTCCGTTTCGCCAAGTTGAATTTGATATTATGTATGGTAAAGGTATTTCTAAGACAGGAGAAATGCTTGATCTTGGAGTACAGGGTAATTTTGTAGAAAAAGCTGGTGCATGGTTTTCTTATGATGGAGAGCGTATGGGGCAAGGACGGGAGAATTCAAAGCAATATCTTCTAGATAACCCTGAAAAAATGGCTAAGTTGGAAGCACAGATTCGTGAAAATGCAGGTCTTGTCTCTAAGGCGATGTTACTTGGAACGGTAATAGAGACGAAGGGGGTTGCAAATGATTCTCCTGATGCCCCAAAAGGTAAAAAAGCAGGGTAGTTGTTATTTTATAACTTCCCTTTTTTCTTGAAGACGTAGGATATAATCTCAGCTACAGCCTTGTAGAGTTCTGTCGGAATAGGTTCATCGATTTCAACGGTGTCGTATAATGTCCGTGCGAGGGCACGGTCTTCATAAAGAATGATATCATGTTCTTTGGCAACTTCCCTAATCCGCAGGGCAACTTCCTCAACTCCTTTTGCAATCACAATTGGAGCAGGACTCACGTTACTATCGTATTTTAAAGCTATAGAGAAGTGTGTCGGGTTTGTGATGATAACATCTGCATCGGGAACAGCTTGCATCATACGTTGCCGTGCTTTTTCCATACGCAATTGACGGAGTTTAGCTTTGACCATAGGATCTCCCTCGCTTTGTCTAAACTCATCCTTGACCTCTTGTTGTGTCATTTTCATTTTTTTGTAATGGTCGTACCGTTGATAAACCAAATCAATCATTGCTACGATTAAAAGGACAATCAAAATTCCTGCCATCATACGTAGAACTAATCCCTTCATTTCTAAGAGGAGATCTGGCCATGGAAGAGTAATTGTATGTTCTATTCCATTTAAGTAAGGCTTTATAAGGATAAATCCAACCACAGTAATAGCACCAATTTTCAAAATTCCTTTGGCAAATTCCATTAAAGACTTTCCAGAAAATAACCGAGTAAATCCTTTAATAATAGAAATCTTAGAGAGGTCTGGTTTTATAGATTCTAAAGCAAAAAGAGGACCAACCTGAATAAATGGACCAATAAAAGCTGCAAAAAGTAAGACAAGAAAAGGAAGTGTAAGAATTGATAGAACTTGCCAGAAGCTCTCTCCCAGTATAACTCCAAATCCTCCAGGAAGAGAAGGGAGAGTATGTGCGAGTTCCAAATATGTTTTTAGATGATCAAAGAGTTTGAGGAAAACAGGCCCGATCAAGACACCCACCATAATTGTTGCAGCCAGCAGCATAATCCAATTATTAACTTCACGACTGAGGGCAACCTGTCCCTTCTTGCGACTATCTTCAAGTTTTTTGGGTGTGGGTTCTTCGGTTTTTTCAGTTTCGTCTGGTTCGTCAGCCATCGTATTTTTTTATTCTCTCTACTCTGATTGTACCCTACTGCCCAGCAAAAAAGAAATGAAGACCTTCTTCATAAAAGGAAAGCCAAAACATTAAACCCGTTGAGACGGTAAGAAGCATGATAAGAAAGGCGATCATAATCTGAGCAGGAATAGCCAGCATAAAGACTTGAATTTGAGGCATCAATCGCGCCAACACACCCATCCCAATATAAAGGACTGTTGTAACAACAATAAAGGGAGCAGATATACTAATGCCAGTTGCAAAAGAAACAGCGACCGCTCGAGAAATAAGTTGTGCCATACCACCCTTGTCTGGAATCTCGCCAATAGGAAAGCCTTCATAGCTGTTCATAATTCCCAAGAGAAAGAGATGGTGAAGATCTGTAACAAAAATAAGCATCATTCCAGAAATAAGTAGAAATGCTCCAAAAATAGATCCTTGAGATGCAAAAGCTGGGTTAAAAAGCTGGGCATTGGCCAGACCAGCTTGCATAGAAATCATCATTCCTGCTGTATCGAGTGCCATCATTAAAATGCGTGAAAAAATTCCAATAAAAGCGCCAATAACAAATTCAGAGAAAATTAAACCAAGCATTTTAAAAGTTGGAGGAACGCCTTCTGGTAAATAGCCAATAACAAGGGGTGTTAAGATAAATGTAAGTCCCAATGCCATATAGAGTCGAACTCTTAAAGGTGTATATGTGTCACCAATACCAGGCATTAAAAATAGAGCTGTGCCGACCCTTGTAAAGGCAAGCATAAAAGCAAATACACCAGTTTCAACAAATGTCGTGAGTGCGTCCATAGCGCGATCATAGCATTCTAAGAACCATATTAAAAAGGGTTAAAAAATGATTCTATATTGTTTTGATCTCTATGAGGCAATCTTTTGCTGTATATATTCAAGCACCTTATCAAGATGTATTCTTTCTTGTGCCATTGTATTACGTTCACGAATTGTAACTGTTTGATCTTCTAAGGTTTTTGGATCAATAGTTACACAGAAAGGCGTTCCAATTTCATCCTGACGGGCATACCGTTTTCCAATATTTTGTTTGATATCCAAATCAACATTCATATGTTCTCGCATGGACATATAAAGCTTTTGTGCGACTTCTGGCTGTCCGTCTTTGGCAACAAGGGGTAGGATTGCAGCCTTTTTGGGAGCTACAGAGGGATGAAAATTCATATACATTCCACTTGGGCGTGTTTCATCCACAGTATAAGCTTCACATAGAATGGCTAATACACCACGTGTCAAGCCAGCTGCTGTTTCCAATACATAAGGAGTAAACCATTCATTTGTCTGTAAATCTTGGTATTGCATTTTTTTGCCTGAAAGGCTCTCATGCTGTGTCAAGTCGAACTGTGATCGGTCATGAATGCCTTCTAATTCATCAAAGTTGGGGGCAATGAAAGGATATTGATATTCAATATCAAACGCACCTACTCCATTTTTAGCATAATGAGCAAGGTCTTCTTCAGAGTGTGCATGGAAATGAAGTTTATTTTCAGAGAGACCTATATTGAGCCACCATTTTTTACGGGTTTCTTTCCAAAAATCAAACCAGTTTTTAATATCATCTTTGGGATCACAGAAGAATTGCATTTCCATTTGTTCGAATTCACGGCTACGGAAGATAAAGTTTCGTGGTGTAACTTCATTTCGGAAGCTTTTCCCAATTTGTGCAATTCCAAAGGGAATCCGCACTCGTGATGTATCCACTACATTTTTAAAATTAGTAAATATAGAGCCACATGTTTCTGGGCGTAAGTAGGCTTTGTTTTCTAATCCAGAGGCAGCGCCTAAATAGGTGTGTAGCATCAAATTGAACTCTTTTGGTTCTGTAAGAGTTCCTGCGGTTTTTGTATCGGGTCCTACCAAGTTTGAGTATTCAGAATAATCAATATTTGGTAAAGGAACTGTCTCAAAATCAATAAAGGATTTCCCTTTTGCTAATTTTTTTAAACGACTTTCAATATCAGGCTGTTCAGCATCTTCATGAAAGACAAATCCATGTCCTTGACTGTCTTTTGGCTTTAATGCAATTAACTTATCTTCACGATAGCGAAGCTTAGTTTCTCGACAATCCAGCATGGGATCAGAAAATCCATCAATATGGCCAGATGCTTTCCAAAGCTGGGGGTTTTGAATAATAGCCGTATCAAGGCCAACAATTTGAAGCGGTTTACCATCGGGACCAATAGGGGGGGTGATAACCATTGTTTTCCACCATAGGTCACGGATATTATTTTTAAGTTCAACTCCAAGAGGGCCGTAATCCCAAAATCCATTAACACCACCATAGATTTCAGAGGCTTGAAAAATAAACCCTCTTCGTTTGCAAAGGGAGACAATGTCTTTCATAGATGGAGAGGAGCTCATAAATAAATCTTTCTTTGTTCTATTAGTACCGATAGTTTTTTATACACCCTGTTAAGTATGTTGGAAATAGTTATCAACAAGTCGTTCTTAACATTTCTTAATGTTCTTCTTTTTGATCATTGGGTGAAAGAGAGTCGATGATAGATTCAAAAGAAGATTTATTTTCATCCTTGATAACACCATCTATATTCTCATCTGATTTTGTGTCTAAATCATCCTGTGAAGTTTCACTTCCAGCCGTCTTTTGTTCGCCAATGCAGTCTAAAAGCCACACATCATAAATAGGATGATCCATTGCAGATAAGGACGGGGAGGATGCAAACATCCAACCACTAAAAACCCATTTTGATGGTTCGTCTTTGAGAGGTTTTTCCCAGACTTGAATAAAGGCGGCTGAGTCCAATTTTTCAATGGGAGGAGGTTTTCGGCAGACAGGTACTTTTACGTAGATTTTACCAAACTTAATGGGTTTTCCTACTTCTACTGTAAAGCTTGTGGCTTCTGCTGTGATTTTATCCAATGCACGGAGCTTGGCTTCAGGGTAATCGTACCATGTGATAGATGTTTCTGGATTGATTAGAACCTGATCCTTGGTTTGCGCGAAAACAGCTTGCCCAGATAGAATAAAAAATCCTAAAAAAAACAAGACGTAAGATCTCATGAAAAGGAGGTTTTTACTGATCAGCCGCATCATCGTTTTCATTTTTTACAGAAAAGATGAATTGCCCTAAGAGTTGCTCTAAATTTTGAGGGGCTTGTGTAAATTCGATACGCCCTCCTTCTTCTAGAAAATCTTCTGAAGCCCCTGGTTCTAGTGACATGAATCGTCCACCGAGTAAACTCTCGCTGGAAATCAGTGCTGCTGTATCATCTGGGATATGAATACCATCTTCAATGCTCATTGTAACACGCGCCAGATATGTATCGGATTGAAGTGAGACATCTTTTACACTTCCTACTTTTACACCACTAATTTGGATATCATCTCCAACTTGTAAGCCTCCAATACCCATAAAATCTGCATGAAGAGAGTAGACTTCCCCTGATGAAAAATTCCCCATTTTTACAGTGAAGGATAAAAATATAGTGGCAACAACAAGAACAATTGCTCCTAAAATTGTTTCAAAGCTATTTCTTTTCATGTTTTCTTCTTTCCTTTGTATTCAAATTATTGTGGGGGGATCCAGGCTTCATAATCACCTGTTGCTTTATTACGTTTCCCTCCTGAGAGAGTGTGTCCTTTAGGATAATACGCACGATTCGTTCCTGTCATATTAGGTTGATGTTGTTTTTGCCATTTTCGACGGAAAGACTGCGTGCCTTCCTCTGGGATAGCATTTGTTTGATGGTGTAACCATCCATGCCATTCTGGAGGAATAGTTGATGCCTCTGGCTGTCCTTTATACATGACCCAACGGCGAGGTAAATGATATCCTTTCCGTGGTTTAGCTTGAAAATATTTATTTCCAAGTTGATCCTTACCCATAAATGTGGCACGACTAAAAAGCGTCACCATATGAATATGGGCTGGTGAGAGATGGCTAAATAGGCTAAAAAATCCCATTGAATATTTCCCGATGTGTTTGGATTTCATATAACTCTTTCTTTGATACGATAAAATAGGCTTTATAACAATACAATGATTAAAAATACACAGACATCTTCTTCTCCCTTTTTAAGACAATTAGGTTCTTCTACTGATCCCGATATTAATGGTCACTTCGGCCCTTATGGTGGGCGGTATGTTGCTGAAACATTGATGCCTCTTATTCTGGAGGTTGAGCATTATTGGAATATTGCTAAAAAGGATTCGTCTTTTTGGGATCAGTTTAATGGTCTTGCCAAAGATTATATAGGGCGCCCTTCCCCTTTGTACCTAGCTGAAGAGACAACGCGAGATCTTAAAGGTGCTAAAATTTATTTTAAGAGAGATGAGCTGAATCATACAGGCGCCCATAAGATTAATCACTGTATAGGACAAATTATTCTTGCTAAGCGTATGGGAAAACAAAAAATTATTGCAGAGACAGGCGCTGGACAGCATGGTGTTGCGACGGCCACGGTCTGTGCTCTTTTTAAAATGCCTTGTACTATATTTATGGGAGCCGAAGACATTGAGCGTCAAAAACCTAACGTTTTTAGGATGCGCTTGTTAGGGGCTGAAATTGTTTCTGTGACATCTGGATCAGGGACATTAAAAGATGCCATGAATGAAGCCCTTCGTTACTGGGTGGAGCATGTTCAAGACACATATTACCTTATTGGAACGGTCGCAGGCCCTCATCCTTATCCAGAAATGGTTAGAGATTTTCAGTCTGTTATGGGGATTGAAGCTAAAGAACAGCTGATGGAGAAAGAGGGGCGTTTACCTGATTCTTTAGTGGCATGTATCGGTGGAGGTTCTAATGCTATGGGTTTATTCCATCCTTTTGTAGATGATAAAGATGTTAATATTTATGGTGTCGAAGCGGGGGGGCATGGTGTCGAAACTGATAAACATGCGGCAAGTATCACAGGAGGCCGATCGGGCATTTTGCATGGAATGAAAAGTTATTTTCTTCAAGATCAAGATGGCCAAATTCAAGAAGCACACTCCATTTCTGCTGGATTAGATTATCCCGGTATTGGTCCAGAACATGCGTGGCTTCATGATCAAAAACGTGTGAGCTATGTATCTGTAACAGATGATGAGGCGCTGGAGGCGTTTCAGTATTTGGCTCGTATGGAAGGAATTATTCCTGCACTTGAACCCTCCCATGCCTTTGCCTATGTGAAGAAATTAGCTCCAACTCTTCCCAAAGACCATCTTTTGATTATGAATCTATGTGGACGAGGGGATAAAGATATATTTACCGTTGCAGATAAGCTGGGAGTCAAAATATAAATGAGTGCTTATGAAATAAAAGCAGGGCTTGCTGAAATAAATGGTTTTGATGTTATCGGAATCTCTATTATCACCGACCGCCAAAGTGGAGCGGATGACATCAATTCTTTATGGGAGAAATTTTTTCAAGAACAGATCGGACAAAAAGTTCCATACAAAGTCAATGATATGATCTATGCGGTTTATTCTGATTATGAGGGTGACCATGAACAACCCTATCGCCTGACGATTGGTTATCATGTTGAAGGGGTTCCTGATAACGAAGAGACACCTGATAGCTTGTTTCGTGTAAGGATTAAGGATCAATCCTATGCAGTGCTTAGTGCTGCTGGAGAGCAACCATCAGCTCTTATCGAGACATGGACAGCTATTTGGTCATCTGATCTCGAGCGAAGCTATCAAACCGATTTTGAACTTTATGGCCCTCGTTTTTTTGAAGATGGCGTAAATGAAGTCCTTATTCATGTGGGTGTAGAAGTTTAAAAATTTGGTTGGAAAATATAGTGAATGGATAATACTAGTGCCACAGATACTCCAAGTCCAATCATCATTTTAAGGAAATCCCTTCCGACAAGGGGGAAAACGTATCCCGCATTATACTCTGCTCTGTTGACTGTTGCAATGGCGAGTTCGCGCCCTGTTAAAAGCCCAACAAAAACCCAAGTTGTTGACATGGGGACATTGTTCATTTCTTTAAAATAAAGAAGAAGAAATGCCAAGACTAAATCAATAATAGTCGCTGATCGTATGTAACGAGATCCTGTTTTCTCCAGAACAATTTTTTGAATTTTACCCCCTTTTGTTTTGAAAATAACACCCAACCACCCAACAAGAGTAAGAATTGCGACAATGAGGAGCTCTAATGAAAGGTCTCTGGGAAGGAACACCGCTATATTAGCCATGTCGTGGGAGAGCCATGTAAACCAAAGAAATCCTGTGGAGCACCACTGAAAGACACGCCAATAGGGGCGATGCTCTTTTTTGACCATGTTAAATTTTTCATTGATAAAACGGGAAAGAACAATCCAAATGACATAGGCAACAATTGCAGCAACTCCATACCCAACAATGCTTTTGACTAACATTTTTTCAAGAACAACGGTTGATGCAAAAACAGATAAAACAAGGAATGTAGTGGATATGGGGATTCCCATTCTTGTGAGTAAAACAAGAATAGCGGGGGCGGCCGCATGGTACCACTCAATCTGTACAGGAGGAATTTTGTCTAAGCGCCCAAAGGAAATATCTCCATCATTGACTGACCAGCTATAGAATAATGTTAGAGCAAGAACGGAGCTTGTAGCAAGCCAGAGCCAATACCATTTAAAAACACGTGTATTGGAAGCGATAAAGGTTCCTAAAGTTTGAACGGAGTCATTTCCAATAACTGCATAAGCAGCCAAGAGAAAACCAATAGCGGCATAAATAGTATGTATGTCCATATACTACATTTCTTAAGTTATTGTTTGCTCTTAACACTCTAAGTTTCTTTGTTGAAGAAGACTATGAATGCCACTCTATCGATCAGTGTACCTTATGTTTATTCAAAGACAATGATGGACACTATAAAAATTATTTTCTATTGTGGACTTAAAGCACTCTCTTGGTAGGGCTCGTTTTATATAGAATATTGCTTGACAGCAATATAGAACTTATATAGAACATAGGAGTACAAAGAGTGATCGTTGTGTCGCTCTCTTTAATGATAATAGAATGAATCCTATGCTTACAAAAAAGCAACATGACTTGCTCCTGTATATTCATACGCATATGAAAGAGGGAGATTTAGCACCTTCTTTTGATGAAATGAAAGATGCCTTGAATCTTAAATCAAAATCAGGAATTCATAGGCTAGTTTCAGCTCTTGTTGAACGTGGTTATCTTGAACGCCTTCCTAATAGAGCGAGAGCTATTTCAGTCAAAAAACTACCTGATAGTTTTAAAGAGAAAGAGTTGGTGTCAACTAGTTCTGATGCTGAATCTGCAACCAAATCTTCTGACCTTCATAAAAATTCAGAATATGATGTTTTTAAAAGTGAACTTGAGGGCGTACGACCTCTTCCTATGTATGGAAAAATCTCTGCGGGAACTCCTATTGAAGCTATTTGCCATGAAGGAAATTACTTTAATGTTCCCTTAAGTCTTCTGGGCTCGGGAGAGTATTATGCTTTGGAGGTTGACGGAGACTCTATGTTGAATGCTGGGATTCATAGTGGAGACACGGCCGTTATTCGTCGGACGCAACGCGCAAATATGGGGGATATCATTGTCGCTTTGATCGATGGTGAGGAGGTCACTCTTAAAACTTTGAAAAAAGATAAAGATACAATCATTTTACAACCAGAAAATGATGCCTATGACCCTCAATATTACACCTCTGATCAAGTTATTGTTCAGGGTGTTT
>JAJFGT010000193.1 GCA_021776015.1 Alphaproteobacteria bacterium | reverse complement strand
AAAAGCGTTCATAATCCTGCAATAGTAGCACCCAATATGATAAGAATGAGGGTTATATAAAAATGTCATCAGACACACAAGATACTAAAAAAACAGAACAGGCTGATTTCTACAAAGAAACTGTCTTCTTGCCAAAAACAGATTTTCCTATGAGAGGGGATCTTTCTCAAAAAGAACCTGCGATTCTTGAAAAATGGACAAAGATGGATCTTTATCAGAAGCAACGAGAACAATCACATGGACGAGATAAATTTATTTTGCATGATGGCCCCCCTTATGCCAATGGGAATATTCATATCGGGCACTCCATGAACAAAATCATAAAAGACATTGTTATAAAAACAAAAAGTATGAATGGATTTGATACGCCTTATGTCCCAGGATGGGACTGTCATGGTCTTCCAATTGAATGGAAAATTGAAGAAAAATACAGAAATGCAGGGGAAAATAAAAATGATATTGCCCCTCTCGATTTTCGTGAAGAATGCCGTCAATTTGCTAAAAATTGGGTCAACACTCAATCATCTCAATTTCAACGATTGGGAGTTATAGCTGACTGGAACAATCCCTATCTTACCATGACAACACGCGCGGAATCTCTTATCACACAAGAAATTCATAAATTCCTTAGAAATGGCGGGCTTTATAAAGGTGTTAAACCTGTCATGTGGTCTGTGATTGAAGAAACAGCCCTTGCCGAAGCAGAAATTGAATATAAAGAACATAAATCAATCACGATCTGGATTAAGTTTCCAATCATTGAAAGCTCTAACCCTCTCCTTCAGGATGCTAAGATTGTAATCTGGACAACAACACCTTGGACAATGCCGAGCAATCGTGCTGTTGCCTATGGTGAGGATATTGAATATGCGGTGTACACTGTGGATTCTGTTGCCGAAGGGAGCGGAGCCATCGTAGGTGAAAAACTGGTCCTTGCAACAGCACTTGCTGAGAGCATAAAAACACAAGCAAAGATCGAAGAATGGTCGGCGTCAGAGACATTTACTGGCGAAAGCCTTAAAGGCACAAAATGTGCGCACCCTCTTCACAAACAGGGATATGACTTTGATGTCCCTGCGCTTTGCGGTGACTTTGTAACGAACGAGGCAGGAACAGGATTTGTGCATATCGCCCCAGGACACGGAGAAGACGACTTTAACCTCGGAATGGCTAATGATATTGAGGTCACTGACAATGTCACAGATGATGGAAAATTCAGAGCCCATGTGCCTTTATTTGCAGGGCTTGAGGTTTATACACAAGAAGGAAAGCTTGGGGATGGAAATTTTGCTGTTCTCAAGGCCATGAATGAAGCAGGAATGCTGCTCTCAAAAGGCTCTTTGCGTCACGAATACCCCCACTCATGGCGCTCCAAAGCTCCTGTGATTTTCCGTACAACACCTCAATGGTTTATTGCCATGGATAATGATCTCAATCTTCGTACAAAAGCGCTCTCTGCTATCAAGGATACTCAATGGATTCCTGCACAAGGAGAAAATCGGATTACGGCCATGGTTGAGCAACGTCCTGATTGGTGTATCTCTCGTCAACGATCATGGGGAGTTCCTATTGCTATCTTCATTGATAAAGAAACAAACGCCCCTTTGATTGACGAAACAATCCTTAATAATATTGTTAAGATTTTTGAAGAACAAGGATCAGATGCATGGTGGAGCCAAGAAAACAGTATTTTCTTTAAAGGAACCAACCATAACCCTGATCATTATAAAAAAGTCTTTGATATTGTGGACGTCTGGTTTGAGTCTGGTTCAACACATGCCTTTGTTGTTGATGATAGAGCTGAGCTTGCACAAGAAAAGGCTGATCTTTATCTTGAAGGCTCAGATCAGCATAGAGGCTGGTTTCAAGCCTCTCTTCTTGAAGCCTGTGGAACAAAGGGGCACGCCCCCTTCAAAGCCGTTTTAACACATGGATTTGTTCTGGATGACAAGGGTTATAAAATGTCCAAGTCCCTTGGGAATGTTGTCGATCCTCTTGAAATTATTAACAAACATGGCGCTGATATTTTAAGATTATGGGCGATCACATCTGATTATTCCAATGATATTAAAATTGGGAAAGACACGCTTAAATATTCATCCGATCTTTATCGCCGTATTCGAAACACATTACGCTTTTTGTTGGGATCACTTGAAGGCTTTAATGAATCCGAAAAAGTTGATTTTTCAGAGCTTCCAGAGCTGGAGAAATATATTCTTCACCAGCTTTCTGAAACTGACAAAAAGATCAGCACTGAAATTGATGATTATAATTTTAGCCCTGTGATGAAGATCATCCATGATTTTTGTAATGATGAACTCTCATCCTTCTATTTTGATATCCGTAAAGACCGCCTCTATTGCGATCGTCAGGATTCCCTTGAATGGCGCGCCTGTAGAACTGTCATGGCGACCCTTTTTGATTGGTTAGTTAAACGCATTGCACCCGTCCTAAGCTTTACTGCCGAAGAGGCATGGGAACATAAACCCGCCTTTGGAGAAAAAACCGAGAGCATTCACTTAACACAAACAGTCCTTCTTCCTGATCATTACAAAAATGAAAATCTCGCTATAAAATGGGAAAAAATTAAAGAAATTCGGAATGCTGTCCTTGGCATGATTGAACCTCACAGAGCGAGCAAAGAAATAGGCTCATCACTAGAGGTTTCGCCTAAAATCTATGTAAGGGATGCATATACAGGCCTTCTCAATAATGAAGAGGCTGCTGAAATTTGCATTACTTCTCAAGCAACCGTGATTGAAGACACAATCCCTGAGGACGCTTTTACACTGAATAATCAGCCATTGATTGGTGTTGTCTTTGAAAAAGCTCAAGGGAAGAAATGTCAGCGCTGTTGGAAAATCCTCCCCGAAGTTGGATCAGATCCTGATTACCCTGATTTATCACCACGGGATGCTGATGCCGTGCGTTGGTATACTGAAAATAAAAAAGCGGCTTAGGTTAAGCCGCCTTTTGGTTAAAAGTAGGTATTCATATTATAAACTACTTCCCGTGAGGTAAGTTTGAGGTTTTCTTTTTCTCTTTGACAGCAAATAACCAATACAAACTTGTATAGATACAACCTAAAATCACTTCATATATGACCAAAAAAGATATTGCACTTCTTGTATCAACGCCACGATCGGTAAGGGCTTTAAAACCATTTAAATTATCTACATCCACGACTGGAACAGGTTTAAAAATATCCATAGCTATAGACGCTATATACAAGATAGCCATTAAGAAGATAAACCCTACTATGGGGGATATCATACCCCACAAGGCATAATAAGAAAGCTTTCTATATTTTTTCATTTCGAGATAAAGAAGAGCTGGAATGGTGGCAATATAAAAGGGTGCTACAAACATAAACAATTCATCTGCTCTAATGCGAGAAGCAAAATGACTACGGCCTTCGAGAATATTAAATATACTTATAAAAGAAATTAATAGTCCTATTACCAAAATGGCGCACCCCATTGATATTAATATTTTTTTAGAAATAACGTGTGTGTTTATCTTCATGTTTCGACTCTACGATTAGCCTTGTTTTTCAAAAATTAGCTCATAATATTTTGCAGTTACAACAAAACCCAATGATATTTTATAACCTAACGATTTACTTACAATAGGAAAATTGTATAAAGCAAATGTATAAGCTGGTTCCCCTAATTCCTTGAAGTCATTTATTCTATGGTCAATAGAAACAGGGATACCATCAAATTTAGACTGTAAATTTTTTAACATAGCTTTCCACCAAGAAATGATTTCTGTTGTTCTTGTACAATTCGTTAGGCCATAAGAAATGTTTATATACTCACTGTCTCCAATATAATTGGCATAGACTAAATAGTATCTACTTGTTTTAAAAAAGCTACTTGGGCATGAGGAAAGATAGGTAAATTGTTTTTCTCCCTTCCCTTTCCACATTCTATCTAAAGAAAATTTGAGATAACTTTGATCTCCCTCAGAAAAACATCCCTCTACTTTTCCAGAAAATATAATATTATGAGCCTGTATTGATTTCGAAACAGACGTGGGGATTTGACACGCCAATGCTGAGTTAAAGCCTACTAAAAATACAGTTATAATCATTAATATTCTAACAATCGATTTCATTCCATAAATTTCCTGTGTTTAAAATTTACTTTGAATGTGCAACTATAGCCGATCCGTTAGATAAAGAAAGTTGCAGAATGAAAATTGCCTCATGGAACGTTAATTCGATTAAAGTACGAGCAGATCTTGTTGAAAAATGGATAAAGACACAGAGTCCTGACATCCTCCTTCTCCAAGAATTAAAAGGAGAAAATTTTCCCTCAAGTCGCTTTGAAAGTCTTGGCTATAACTGTTTTATAAAACCACAAAAGGCTTATAATGGCGTTGCTATTCTTGCAAAGGCAGAGCTAAATGCTACACTTATTACAGACACCCTTCCCCATCATGAAGAAGACCTGCAAGCCCGTTTTTTAGACATTGAAACCAATGGGATGCGCATCATTAATATATATATGCCCAATGGAAATCCTGTTGATACAGACAAATATGAGTATAAACTGGCATGGATGGATCGCCTTTATGACTACGCACAATCTCTTATTGATGAAAGGCGACCCTTTTTGATTGCTGGAGATTTTAATGTTATCCCTGAAGCCTCAGATTGCCATGATCCAAAAGCATGGGAAGACGACGCTCTTTTCAGGCTAGAGATACGAAATAAATTTAGAAAACTTAAAAATATAGGTCTTTACGATGCGTTTCGTATTTTTGATAAATCTTCTGAAAAATATACTTTTTGGGATTATCAGCGAGGCGCATGGCCTCAAAATCATGGTATTCGTATTGATCATTTCCTTCTCTCTCCTGCCCTTACGGATCGAGCAAGAAACTGTTTAATTGATCCCACACCTCGAGGATGGGAACAGCCCTCTGACCACACCCCAATTATTTTGGAGCTCTCATAGTGATTTTATAAAAATTCCATGCTAGACTTCTCGTATGAATTTTTAAAATCCCTTTTATAATCTTTGGAATCTCACCATGAAACGTTCAATTTTAACTGCCATAGCTCTCCTTCTCACTGTCTCTGCCTGTACAAATAACAGCCAGATATCTGTTCCTAACCCTCTTGATTCTATTGGATATTTCAAAGAAGAAACAGCGAAACGAATTGCAGGCCCTGTCTTTATGCTTCCTCGGATTATAAAAGCCAATGAATTTAATCTTCAAGCCTATGAACGTGTCTATGAAAAGAATCAACCTGCTATTCTATACATCGGTGGCAATAGCCACATGTCTGGTGTTCTTTCCTCTCCAGAAAAGAGAGATCCTATAGCCCTTCGCTTTGCCGCCCAAGATCCAAAATCCAATGTGATTTACCTTGCTCAAGCATGCCAATATGTTGGCCACTCTAAGGATTGCCCAAAAGAATATATGGCAAACAAACGTCATGCTCCTGAAGTCATTGCAGCCTTTAATACAGCTCTTAATAATATACGTGGTTATAATGATGTTACAGGCTTTCACATCGTTGGCTATGATGGAGGGGCAGCCATAGCCTCAGCTCTTGCAGCAACACGCAAAGATGTTCTTTCTCTCCGTACGGTAGGAGGTATTTTAGATACACAATTTTATGCCCATATCAATAACACGCCTTTTAGTACAGATTCGTTAAATCCTATAGATATAGCTTCTCAACTGACAATGATTCCTCAACATCATTTTGTGGGGCAGCTTGATACAGAAGTCCCTCCTGCTATTTACCACAGCTTTGCTCAAGCGATGGGAGAAACATCCTGCTCACAATTTACTCTTGTGCCAGATGCTTCACATCAGGATGGATGGGTTGAACAGTGGAGAACACTTAGAACTCTACCTTTCACATGCGATACGCCTGAATATCTAGATGCAGTTCCCTTTGACCCCGATACATTAGATGAAATCGGCGGACCTAAAGGGCTTACTAAATAAATATAAATAAGGATGTTTTTCTAATCGACGACAGAACCGATATAATCGAGCGTCTGAGCTTGGATACTTCGTACTTCTCCCCAGACAGTGTCTCCTTTTTTAACAACGAACTCATTGTACCCAGATCCAAGTAAGCCTTGAAAACGGGAAACATGAAGACATCTATTCTTTTTGGTCAGTTCAGGCTGAAGACTTACTTTATATTCCATCCGAATACGATCTATTTTGCTGCTTCCATAGTTAATACCATCAACATCCAAACTTAAACGTCGATTATTCCATTCATAAGCAAATAACGCTTTCCGATCAAATCGATCTTTCAAACGACACTTTTTGTAAACTTTACTTGTTTTTAGGGCTAACTCTTCCTCTGGGCTATCTATCACACCTACAATTTCAGGGATGGGAGTCAGCTTACTATCTGATATTGCATACATTTCCTCCTGAGAAGGGTCAAAAACATCCGTTGATATATCAGAAGCAGCAAAATTGGGGGGTGGGGGAGCAATTTCTCTCTGAGGAGAGGATGAAGACGAGCTACAGGCTCCTAGCACTCCTAGTATTGCGCTAAGAAGCAGAATATTTAGCCTTTTAGCCATTCTCTGTTCTTTATCCTCTACCATATCTAAATTGTAGCATAAATGCTTACTCACCGCTAATTTCAAGCAATTAGAGCCTAAAAATCGTTATATTTTCTTGACATAGGCTAAAAGCTATGCAATAACTCCGTTCGCAGTTTGGAATGGCTCGCTTTGGTTTTTTAACTATTTTAAGAAAAGCAAGGCACAGGCAACCAG
>JAJFGT010000192.1 GCA_021776015.1 Alphaproteobacteria bacterium | reverse complement strand
AAGAACTCTAAAGTCTTCCTCTGATGGTGTGCCCCAAGGCTTTTTAGGTACAAAAGCGTCTGATGCATAATCAGGGAAGGTTGCTTTTAGCTGTTTACTTACTTTTTGTGTTCCGGAACTTAAGAAAACTTTCTGCCTTTTGCCAGCATCGCATAATAGGAGCTTTGCTCTCTGTTCTTGTGTGTTTGAATGGGAATTCATTGACATCCTCATGGTTTTTGTAAATACTATTTCATAATTTAGCATAGGATTTCATGAATTTGAAACACCAATTGAAAGGTAATAAACATGCCCGTAGAGAAGGAAATAAACGCATTAGTTGACAACGTTATAGCCAATGATAATGCGTCTGCCAGAGTAGAAGAGCTTCTTGATAAAATTGGCATGCCAGAATCCTCTTTTAATGACACCAACAGTCAGTGGTTAAATTGGCTAAACTGGTTAAATTGGCGCAACTGGTTAAATTGGCTAAATCAACCAGGACCAGGACCAAATATTCCTTAAATTAAACTCAAGAAGCGATAAGTACGATTATGGCAAATAACTGATGTCATAAGCTTCTTCTTTATAGAAAAGCTTAAGCCAGATTGCGCACAATGGTTAGAAAATGGATGGCTCAGCATGGGAAAGAGACCTTAATACCCTACTCATAGCTCTAAAAATATTTAAGACTATAGTAATAAGAAACGATTTTTATGAAGAGTAGATTTCAGAACATACCCTCTCCTTTCAATAATTTCTTAAATTATTGCTATAGCAAATGGCTTAAAAAAATATATAATTTCATAGATAAAAAACTTCAAAGAAATATAATATAATGAACAAAAATTCGAATAAACCAGAAGAGCTTATTGCCGGATACCATCGTTTTCGAGAGGGCTATTTTCTTGAACATCAAAAGAAACTAACGATGTTAAGCAAAGGACAATCCCCTAATATTGCAGTTCTCTCTTGTTGTGACTCTCGTGTGGATCCTACAATTATTTTTGATACGCCTCCTGGAGAACTCTTTGTCATCCGCAATATTGCAAACTTAGTCCCCTCCTATGAGAATGATGGGCGCCCCAAAGGAACAAGTTCAGCTTTAGAATTTGCTGTCATGGAATTAAAAGTTTCACATCTTGTTGTTCTTGGTCACGCTCAATGTGGAGGCGTCAGAGCCCTTATGGATAGAAAATCCAACCATACGCCAAGTAGTTTTGTCGACCAATGGATGGCCATTGTAGAGCCTATCAAACAAGATATCCTCTCTCAAAATTTACCTGCAGAAGATCGATATGCTGCCTGTGAAAAGGCTGTCATCAGACAATCACTGCAAAATCTTATGACATTTCCATGGGTTGAAGAACGCGTTAGAGAAAAAAAACTAACATTACACGGTTGGTATTACGATCTCAATACAGCCACCCTATCTTTTGATCAAGAAACAGATTCAACACATAGCCCATCATAGGCAATTTCAAATCCTTCAGGAATTTCTTGAGATGCAACCTTATAATCAATATGATTTGAAAGTGACGTCAAGATGACCCGTTGTGCGCCTATGCGTTTATTCAACTCTATAATCTTATCAAAGGTAGCATGAAGAGAGAAACTCGTGCGATGGTAAGCGCCAGCATCAACAATCCATGTATCAATTCCCTCTAAAGCATCGAAACTTTTTTCCTCTGCAATATCTTTCATATCAACCGAATAGGCCGTATTCCCAAAACGATATCCGACAGCATTGAGAACAGCATGATCAAGAACATGTGTTTGAACGGCAATGTCACCAACTTCAACCGTTTCAAACGGTTGAAGGATGTAGGGGCTAAGGATGGCGGGATGAGAGGCGTGCTCTTGTTTAAAAATATAAGATTTATTGCGTAAAACTTCGAGAGATGTTTCTTCATTCATATAGGCTGTAAGCTTTTCTTTATTACGCACCGCATAAATACGAAGATCATCAATACCTGCCGTATGATCAGCGTGTTTGTGTGTGTAAAAAACAGCATCAAGATTTTTTATATTATATCTATTCATCTGTTCACGAAAATCTGCACCCGTATCTACAATCAATGTTGTCGTTTCAGACTGAATTAAAAGAGAGCACCGTGTGCGTCTGTTTTTTGGTTCATGAGGATCACAAACGCCCCAATCATTTCCCGGATAAGGAACACCAAAAGATGACGTACACCCTAGAATTGTGAATTTTAATTTCATACCCTCTTTGCCTTTTGAAAAAGATTAAAGAAATTATTACTAGAAAAACGAGCACATTCTTCTTCAGAGATTCCTTTAAGATGAGCTATAAATTCTCCTGTTTGGACAACATAAGCAGGCTGATTGGGTTTACCCCTATAAGGAACAGGTGCTAAAAAAGGCGCATCTGTTTCAACAAGAAATCTATCATTGGGGACAATCTTTGCAATTTCCTGAAGCTCAGTCGATTTTTTGAAGGTTACAATTCCAGAGAAAGAGATAGAAAAGCCCATTTCTAACGCTTGTTCGGCCAACCATTTAGATCCTGAAAAACAGTGAAAAACAGCTTGGATAGTACCTCCCTGCTCTCCCTCTTCTTTAAGAATTTGAATAGTGTCTTCTTCCGCATCTCGCGTATGTATAATAAGAGGAAGCCCAGATTCTAGGCTACTTCTAATATGTTTTCTAAAACTTTCTTTTTGAATGTCTCGAGGAGAATGATCATAGTAGTAATCAAGTCCAGTCTCCCCAATCGCAATAATTTTTTGATCCGAAGAGACAGAGTTTGTAAGCTCATCTTGGGTGATAGCTCGTTCATCTACATCAGATGCATCATGTGGATGAGTACCTAAACTATACCAAACATCTTTATATTGATGAGCAATAGATTTAAGCTCTTCTTGTTCTTGTGTAATGTTGCAACAAACTGTTAACAAACCATCCACAGAGTTTTCCCGCGCTTTTTCCACAAGGTTATC
>JAJFGT010000191.1 GCA_021776015.1 Alphaproteobacteria bacterium | reverse complement strand
TTAATAATTATTAAAATACCACGATAAATCTGTGTAAATCAAGATTTTTTAACATTATAAAAATAATTATTTTAAACTTTTTTCTTAATAATACTCTCGTTCTAGGGTGGGGGTGGGGTTATACAATCAAAAGTTCCATCAGCCTTTACACCTTTAGGGAATGTTCCTGAGGCACAGGCTACAGGAGGAACAAAAGCTGGAGGAAAAATAGAGACACATTCTTCATCTGAATTTTTAATACCTTTTAGCCCACTGCTCAAACATCGAATGCCTCCTCCAAGATCTCCATAGTTTAGCGGATCATACGTACCCTTTGCAATGACAGCAGGATCAAAAACATTTTCAGGATACGGATCTACTGGCGTTAAAGGCGCACTGGCAAGCGGCAACGGACATGTAGTCAACGGATTAACGAATCTTCCATCAGCATGAGTTGGGCACAGGCGATCAACAGAGATAATATCTGTATTCACCTCTCCCATCACCTCTAATTTTGCAACAGCCAAATCAACGCGTGAACCCGGTGCATTTCCTCCAGAAGGAACACATTCCGTTGTACTAATCCCACATGGAATGGTACCGATCAGAGCATTCCCAGGATTTCTATTTTGCATATCAGGGACGCCAACAGCATAAGACCAAATATGCCCTTGCGTACTCGTAATATATTCCAAAGAATCATCATAATAAGTAGCACCTCCTCCTAAATATTGAGAACGCTCCCACGATCCAGAAGGGAAAAATTCAGAATTTATCGTAAATGTTCTATCTGCATGATCACAATTAATTGTATCACGATTTGCCGCTCCGCCAGTCAAACAAGGCCCCATAGGCGTTCCAGATAAAGAAAATGCTCCACTATTATCTGGACCATGTCCAATCACTGCAAAATGTACATTTGAAAATGTCGTACCATGATCTAAATTATCTCTACGTGTAACTTGAATAATCCCTCCATCATCCACAAACGTCCCAGCATTTGTAAGAATAGGAGTTACAGCATAAGTGAGTTTTCCACTATATCCATCTACGATATGCTCTACATTAATGCCAAGATCTCTAAAAGGGACATCTCCAATAAAAATTTGTGTTGCAGGAAGCCCCGTTGTCCGGCAAGCTTTTCCAACAGCAGGGGCTGTTCCACAATTAGGAAACGCTCCCACATGTTCTATGCCTGACCCTAAAAGTTCTACGGAGATATCACGATCTGCCGGTAGAGGGTAACGTCCATTTTCAACAGCATATTTTGTAAGGGCGTCTCGGACATAGTCTAAACTCCCTTCTGTTATGCTTATTTCACGATCTTTTCGTTCCAAATTATAAATTTGAATCAAAGGAATAGCAAGAAGTCCCACCACAAGAAGTACAATAGCAACTTCAATGAGTGAAAAACCAGATTCACTCTCTAATTCTAATTCCGTTTGTAATTTTATTTTGTAAAAAAATTTGATCATCATAAAAGCATATCCATAAAATTTTATATATATTCAATATAAATTTTACACATTATCGGTTAAAGAACAGTTAAATCGATTCAATGAACATTAAAAACGATTATGATTCTATCATATTTTCATCTATCTCCGAATGGTTATTTTCCAAAGCTTCATCCCCTGTAGCTTCAGTATTTTCTCCATCATCATCTTCGTCTTCCTGAACAAGTGATGCAACAGACACAACCTTTTCATTCTTGGAAACCTTAAAGATTGTTACACCTTGTGCAGAACGTCCTGTAAAACGAACGTCATGAATAGGTGTTCGAATCATTTTTCCTTGATCCGTTACCAACATAACTTGATAGTCATCTGTTACAGGGAACGTTGCTATAACATCACCTGTCTTCTCAGTAACAGACATATTAATAACTCCCTGTCCGCCACGTCCAATTGTTCGATATTCAGACGTATAGGTCCGCTTTCCAAAACCATTTTCAGAGACACATAAGATAGCTTGCCCTTTTTCATCTTCAAATGTGTCGTCAGTTGCACGGCCAAGGACTGACATTCCAATCACTTTATCACCTGAAGCTAGCCTAATTCCCCTCACACCCGTAGAGTTCCGTCCAGCAAAGACTCGAATAGCATCAACTTGAAAACGAATCGCTTTCCCTTTTTGCGTTGCTAAAAGGATATCTTCACTATCCTTACATATCTCAACAGATACTAGACTTTCTCCTTCACCTAATTTCATAGCAATTAAGCCATTGGATCGAATATTTTTAAAATCAGAGAGTTTATTTCGACGGACTGATCCATGAGAAGTTGCAAACATAAGGTCATGCTCATCCCACACAGTTTCATCTTCTGGAAGACGCATATAAACAGATACTGTTTCGTCCTTTTCCAAAGGCAATAAATTCACAAGCGCTTTTCCACGAGACTGAGGTGTTCCAAGCGGTAATTGATATACTTTCAAACGATGAGCTATTCCACGTGAAGTAAAGAAAATAATTGGCGTGTGTGTTGAGGCAACAAAGAGGTCAGAAACAAAATCTTCATCTTTCATATTAAGTCCTGAACGCCCCTTTCCTCCACGACGTTGCGCTCGATATGTATCCAACGGTGTTCGCTTCGCATACCCATCATTGGTTACAGTTACGACCATATCTTCACGCTGAATGAGATCTTCAATATCCGTTTCAAACTCCGCATCCACAAGTTCAGTTCGACGCGGTGTTGAGAATTTTGTTTTAATTTCAATAAATTCGTTACGCATCACATCGAAAAGCTTTTCTTTGCTTGCCAAAATGGACAAAAGCTCTGCAATTTCATCCGTAATAGTCATCAATTCAGCAGCTATTTTATCACGCTCAAGCCCTGTCAATCGATGCAATCGAAGATCCAAAATGGCTTTGGCTTGTATTTCAGAGAGCTGGTATGTTTGAGAATCATCAAGCATATGCTCTGGATCAGAAATCAACTCAATCAATGGTGCCACATCGCTTGCAGGCCAACGCTTGGCAAGCAGCTGATCTTTCGCTGTCTGTGGATC
>JAJFGT010000020.1 GCA_021776015.1 Alphaproteobacteria bacterium | reverse complement strand
ATATGAATGCTGAAAAGAGTTTTTATATTCATTCCATGCCAAAGCTTAGAGAACTATACCCTTCTCTAAAAATTGTTTGTGAGCACATCACGACTGAAGAGGCTGTAAATTTTGTTCAAAATTCTAACAAAAATATTGTTGCCACCGTCACGCCACAGCATCTTCTTTTTACGGTAGGAAATTTATTACAAGGCTTAAAATATCATCTTTACTGTTTGCCTTTGCTCAAATTCAATGCCGATCGCGAAGCTTTGCGTCAAGCTGTAATCGCACCAGAAAATTACAAATTCTTTGCAGGTACGGATAGTGCTCCTCATACAAAAAAAGCTACAGAATGTGGTTGTGCCGCAGGCTGCTTTACGGGCGGTGTTGCACCTCAACTTTATGCCATGGCATTTGAAGAAGCGGGTCTTAATTTAGATAATACGCAAGCACAACAAATTTTCAAACGCTTCCTATGCCTGAATGGTGCTGAGTTTTATAATCTTCCTATCCCAGAAGAAACATTTGATCTCACAAGAGAGGAAAGTTCTGTCAATATATTACATACAGGGACTGAATTCGTCACACCTCTTCCTTTGGGACTTGAAATGAAAACACTTCCTTGGAGCATTAAAAGAGGATAAAAACTTTCAGCTTAATTTTTTTGAGAATATTCAAAGATGACGAACAATATCATGAGATAGATCAATAGAATCTGATTGAGTTTTATTCGTTGGTTGAAACTCTGCTCCTATATCGTTCATAGATTCAATGAAGTTAGGAAAAGATGTTCGAATGGGTGTTGCATCATCAATGGTTATAGGTTCATTTGTAACGAGTCCTAAGACTAAAAAGCTCATTGCAATTCTATGATCCAGTGCTGTTTCAATAAAAGCACCTCCAGACGGAGGGTGTCCTGTACCATAAATTGTTAATGTATCATGCCCTTCTTCTAATTTAACACCCGAGGCAATCAGTCCTTTTGCCATTACAGCCAGTCGATCACTTTCTTTCACTCGAAGTTCTGCTAGTCCACTCATTGTCGTTGTACCTTCCGCACATGCCGCTGCAATAGCAAGAATGGGGAATTCATCAATCATCGACACCACCCTCTCTGCAGGGACAGTGACGGCCTTAAGAGCACTTCCTTTTATGACCAAGTCAGAGACAGGCTCGCCTCCTTGAGTCCGTTTATTTTTAAATGTAATGTCCGCACCCATTTCAAGAAGGGTTTCGTATAAACCAAAGCGGCGTTCATTTATTCCAATGTTATTAAGTGTAAGCTCCGATCCTTCACAGAGTAATGCCGCCACTATTGGAAAAGCAGCAGAACTTGGGTCTGCAGGAACATCAATAGCACATCCCTGTAGAACCTGCCCTCCCTCAAGGCTAATCTCCAACCCATCCGTTTCAACATGGGCTCCGAAAGTTCTCATCATTGTTTCTGTATAGTCTCGTGTTTTCTCTAATTCTATAACATGCGTTGTACCCTTGGCGCGCAAACCAGCCAAAAGAATGGCAGATTTTACCTGTGCCGAAGCCATAGGAAGCTGATATCTTATGGAAGATAGCTCTGATATTCCTTGAATTTTAAGAGGTAAATACCCCTTTTCATGTGTCTTAAAAATTGCACCCATTTGAGTCAATGGGTCAATGACACGATTCATAGGACGTTTTGAAAGAGAGGCATCTCCTTTCAATTCAGCAGATATATCATACCCTGCGATCAATCCCATCAAAAGACGAACAGATGTTCCACTATTTCCCATATCCAAAAAAGATTTAGGAGATTGTAAACCTTGAGATCCTACACCTTGAATACTCCAAGACCCATCCTGTCGATTACTAACCCCTACACCCATATTTTTTAAAGCAGTTGCTGTACAAAAGACATCAGCGCTATTGAGTAATCCATAAATAAGAGTTTCACCTTCAGCTATGGCACCAAGCATCAACGCACGATGAGAAATAGATTTATCGCCAGGAATACGAATATGTCCAACCAAAGAGGTGGATTTTGAAGAGAGCGTGCTATCCATGATTTATTTAAGCTTCAAAATAATCGAGAGAATCTGAGTATTTCCCTATAAATTCCATAAAGTTCTCTTCCGTAACAGGACGAGAATAGCGATAACCTTGAACTTCATCACATCCTTGTTCAATCAAGAATTTTTGATGATCAAGTGTTTCCACACCTTCCGCAATCACTTTTAGATTCAAAGAATGTGCTAAAGTAATAATCGTACTTGTAATGGCAGCATCATCAGCATCTGTTAAAGCATTCCTAATAAACGATTGATCGATCTTTAAACGATCAATTGGAAACTGACGAAGATAAGAAAGAGAAGAATACCCTGTCCCAAAATCATCAATAGCTATCTCTACACCCAAAGAATGAAGATCCTTAAGAGTTTTAACCGTATGATTAATATCATCCATAAAAGAACTTTCTGTCACTTCTAGCTCTAAAAGATGAGGGTCAATGCCTGTTTCCAGCAGAACTTTTTGAGTAAATCCTGCAATATCACTCTGCTGAAATTGTACACCAGAGACATTCACGGCAATACGGATATCCCGTCCACTTTCATGCCATTTTTTTGCCGTTTGACAAGCTTTTCTCATAACCCATTCACCGATAGGAACAATAAGACCCGACTGTTCGGCAACAGGAATAAATTCAACGGGAGAAATCCATTTCCCTCCCTCTTTACTGTCATCAGGCTTCCACCAACGGATTAAAGCTTCTGCTCCAATAATTTCTCCTGTTTTAAGATCAAGCTGAGGCTGAAAGTTTAGGCTTAATAAATTATTTTCAATGGCATCACGAAGATCCTGTAACATCTGAAAGCGAGCCTGAACAGCCTCATTAAAGTCTTCCATGTACTCTTTATAATTATCTCGTCCAGATTCTTTAGCATGGTTAAGAGCGATATGAGCATTTTTCAAAACTTTTTCGGAATCCATCCCATCATCAGGAAAAGTAGAAACACCAAAAGATGCGCGAACTTGGAAATATTCATTAAAGACAGAGAATGGTGCCATACGAATGAGCGATTGAATTTTCTCAACAGCCTGTTGAGCTGTTTTCATTCTATCTGATAAAGGAACTTGAATTGCAAATTCATCCGCTCCTATTCGTGATATAAACACTGTTTTAGGAAGAGAAGATCTAAGCCTTAGCCCTACAGATTTTAAAATAGCATCTCCAACAGCCTGCCCCATCGAATCATTAAGATCTTTAAAATGGTCAAGATCGAGCATAATAATCGCATATTTCATAGTCTCACTATAAGGTGCATTATCTTCATGATCTGTAATCTCTGAAAGTTTTTCAAGAAAACTTGCACGATTTGGAAGCCCTGTTAAATCATCAAAATACGCAAGCTTATGGATTTGATCTTGTGCTTTATTCTTAATTTCATAGATATTTTTGGCATTTTGCTGAATAAGATTCTGTACCAAAGTAATGGTGTTTCCAATTTCATCATCCTTTGAAAATGGAGAAGATTCAACATTAGGATTTTCTGGGTTGTTAGAAGCTGAAATCAGATTTTTCTGTAGAAACATAATAGGTTCAAGCAACCATTTCCCAAGTACAATCATTAAAATAACAGTAACAAAAGCAGACATTAGTAACATCACTAAGATAGTTTCTTTAATATGAGCTATAATATCTCGCTTAACTTTACTTGAATCAAGCCGAACTACCATATAATAGGGCTGACTGTTTAAATCACGAGGACGAAGGACAACTTCATAATTTTTTCCATTTTGGCTTCTGTAGGTTCGATCCAAATCTTGTAAATCACTTAGAAATATAGACGTTGATTCTCCCCCATACCCAAGCAAATTAAAATCTATTGAATAAACTGAAAAACCACTAATTTGCGTATAAGAAATCAATCGTTGCATCTCTCCCTCATCAAAGGGCATAGAAAGAATATCTGTATTTTTATAATCTAATGTTGGAACAATTGAAGCCTTAGAACTTGCCTTAAGATCAGAAAGTTTAGAGGCCTCATAACCATTCAATGTCATAGTCAAAATGAGAACTTGAACAGTCACAATCGTTAAAAAAACAGCAAAAGCGACCCGCCAATTCAATTGACTTTTCCATAGCTGTTCACCTGATGTTAAAAAATTTGTATATTTCATGTCTGATGTAGTCTCTTGAGTGTTGGACGAGGCTATATGTACTCTTGTTGCCATAGAACTCGACATTGATTTGATCCTATCATAAAAATTTAATATCATCATTTGATTTTATCACACGTCTTTCATGCTCTAATATGTAAGGACTCCTGTCAACCAGAAACACCCATCTCTTAAATACTTTAAATTATACATAAATTTAATTAAATTTTAGTTTACGTGACTTTCTTGTAATTATGCACTCTTTAAGGCTTCAAATCGGGTATAAGATTGCACTCTTCTTTAAATTCCCTTACTTTTATAAAAAGGATACAAAAAAGTTAGAAAAATTATGTATGATCAATTTTTAAAAAACCTAAAAATTCTCCCTTTACTTGTAATTGTGGCATCTCTTTCTTTTGCCATACGTTTGGGGGAGTTAGCTGTTAAACCTGAATCTACTTTGGCTTCTTTAGGATCTGCAGTGGCTCAAGACAATGAAACCCTTTTGGCACCTGAAACATCTGAACTAGCTAATCAAAAAATCAATTCAGAAACGAATCCCCCAGCAGAGGAAGAGATTCAACCTCCTCCCGTTAATTGGCAAGATTCTGATGAAACTGATATAGAATTTTCGTCTATTAAAGCTGAACTTTTTGAAACACTCGTCAAACGCCGCAAAGATCTTGATAAAAGAGAGTCTGCTGTCGAACACAAAGAGGCTCTTCTAAAAGCTGTAGAACAAGAACTTGACCTTAAGTATGAAGAACTAGAGAAAATCCAAAGAGAAATTCAAGCGCTTCTCCATCAGCAATCCGAAGAAGAACAAGAACAAATTGCAAGCCTTGTTAAAGTCTATGAAGGTATGAAATCAAAAGAAGCTGCTACTATTTTTAATATGCTAGATATGGATATTTTGATTGATGTCGCTAACCAAATGTCTGAACGCAAACTCGCACCAATTATCGCAAAGATGTCACCTGACCGTGCCCGAACTATTACAATTTTTCTTGCTAAACAAAAAAGTCTTCCTACACCTCTTGATCAAAATTTAAATCAATAAATGACA
>JAJFGT010000190.1 GCA_021776015.1 Alphaproteobacteria bacterium | reverse complement strand
TCTTCCATGAGCCCTGACCTTCAAGAAAAGCAACCACAGATAGAAATTCAACTTCCTGACATCTCTGCCTGTACCCTTGCCCCAAAGAAAGCTCATATTTTAACAACAGATGGTGAGTTTAAAACACTCCCTCATGGACAGGCAGGAGTTTTTCTCAATCAAAAACCCGTCATGGTGTGCCATGCACCTTATACAGCCTCCAAATTACGCTCACAGATCTTTGCTTTCGATATTCTTGATTTGTTTTTGTTCATCCATCCTACAAAATTTTGTGTTCCAACCCCTTTTGGAATTACAAAAGCCTTGCAACTTGAACAGTCTGAAACCCCTCAAGAAGTGCCACTATCTCTGGTTGAAGCGGCCTATACACTCCTTAAAGATTTTCAGGAGATGCCCACCAAAAATCAGGAAAAGATGCTAGAAATTGCCTCAATTATGGGCATGAATGGAAAAGGCTGGGCATGGACACCTTCTTTGTTTCAAGCTGTCGGAAAAGAGTATGATCCTCAAGCCCCTTTGAATAGCCGCCGCGCCTTCAATATTTGGAAAGATATTCCCGAATGGGCAGATAGCGCCCCTCTTCCGCCTGCTTCACATCACGGACTTACAGAAGAAGAAACAGAAAATGCTCTCACAGAACTTCTACACGCAGATCACACACATGAAGAGCGTCCTCAACAATTAGCCTACACACAATCCATCCGTACAATTTTTGATCCTAAGGATGAATTAGATGCCCCCCATATTCTTTTAGCGGAAGCGGGCACAGGCACAGGGAAAACACTTGGTTACTTAACCCCTTCTACACTTTGGGCTAAGAAAAATGAAGGTGCTGTTTGGGTTTCGACCTATACAAAAAATCTACAACAACAGATCGATCAAGAATTAAACCGTATCTATCCTCATCCTGAGATAAAAGATAAAAAAGTTGCTATTCGAAAAGGGCGTGAGAATTATCTCTGTCTTTTAAATTTCGAGGAAAGTGCTGCGAGTGCTCATCTTTCACGTTCCCCATCACACCCTATTGCACTAGGTATTATGGCACGCTGGATCATGGAGACTCGTACAGGTGACTTTACAGGTACAGACTTTCCAAGTTGGGTACAAAGCCTTTATGGGTACGCCAATACAACGGGGCTAAGCGATAAACGAGGAGAATGTCTCTATGCCGCTTGTGAGCATTATAAAAAATGTTTTAGAGAAAAAAGTATCCGGAATGCTTATCAAGCAGATATCATTATCACAAACCATGCCCTTGTTATGATTCAAACGGTTCATCATGATCAAAACCTCCCTACACGCACTATCTTTGATGAAGGACATCATCTCTTCCAAGCTGCTGACAGTGCCTTTGCTGCCCATTTAACAGCCCGTGAGACCTATGAACTTCGTCGTTGGATTGTAGGGAATGAAGATACACGTAAGAAACGGGCACGAGGACTCCAAAAACGCTTTGAAGACCTTCTCCCTGAGAATGAAGAAATCAAGAAATCACTTCTCTCTCTTCTCCATCATGCTCGAGCCCTTCCAACTGATGGCTGGAGTAAGCGCTTAGCCGAAGGTGTCCCTTCAGGATCAACGGAAATATTTCTATCGGCTCTCCTTGCCCAAGTTAGAGCACGAACAGATGATAAAAATAAATATTATGCGCAGGAAACCCCTGTATTTCCTATTACAGATAAACTCAAAGAGGCTCTCTCTCCTCTGATCAAAGCCTTAGAAGACATTAAAAAGCCCATGATGCATTTGGCTCGCTCTATGCAAAAGATTCTAGAAAACGATGAAGGCTTGCTTGAAGCTGATACTCGTAGACGTATTGATTCTCTGTCCCAAAGTCTTGAACGACGTAGCATGATGGAATTACAGCCTTGGATTGATATGCTCAAAACACTTCAATCTATGCCCTCTGATGGGCCAAAATTATCGTCTCCTTCTCATTTTGTAGACTGGATGGAAATCGAGAAGAAAGATGGACGTCCTATTGATCTTGGATTATATCGTCACTGGACTGACCCTATGAAACCTTTTGCAACAGCTCTTCTTCCTCATACACATGGGATGGCGATCACCTCGGCGACGTTAAAAGACCAAGAAGAATCCTCTAATGATACAGATAAATGGAGCAGCGCCTACACACTCACAGGGGCGCGCTACCTCTCAAAAAATTCAACTCTCTTTGAAACAGAGAGCCCCTTTGATTATAAAACTCAAGCTAAAGTTCTGATTATCAATGATATTAATAAAAACAATCAAGAACAAATTTCTACAGCTATTTTAGCTCTATTTAAAGAAAGCAAAGGGGGAGGGTTAGGAATCTTTACGGCTATTCAGCGGCTTAAAGCTGTTTATGAAGATATCTCCAAGAAACTTGCTGATGCTGATATTCCTCTTTACGCTCAACATATTGACCCCATAGACACAGGAACACTCACTGATATCTTTCGGGAAGATATTAAATCCTGCTTACTTGGAACAGATGCTCTTAGAGATGGTGTAGATATCCCAGGGGAGTCTCTCAAATTAATGATCTTTGACCGTGTCCCATGGCCTCGCCCCACTATTCTTCATAAAGCCCGCCGTAAAGCTTTTGGAGAAAAAGCCTATGATGAAATGCTCACACGCATGAAACTTCAACAAGCATTCGGACGCCTCATCCGTAGAAAAGATGATAAGGGCATTTTCATTATTCTGGATGGTGCCACTCCGACACGTCTTCTAAGTGCCTTCCCCAAAGATGTAGTCATTGAGCGTGTGGGACTTCAAGATGCTCTAAAAATTGTTAAAAAGATGTAAAAAAACTCCCCAGTTTTAAGGCTGGGGAGTTTTTATTTATCTTCAATTTATCTATGAGAGGAGATTACTCGAAAGAAATTTCTACACGACGGTTGGCAGGTTCTCTTACACCATCTGGTGTATCAACAAGAAGAAGGCTTTCTCCTTGACTTGAAACTTTAAGAGCATCAACAGAAACGCCTCGTTTTTCTAAAGCTCCTGAAATCGCATCAGCTCTCTTTTTAGAAAGTTTTTCGTTGTATGATGCAGTTCCTGATGTATCAGCATGACCTATCACAGAAATTGTTGAAATATCTCTCTTCTGAAATTCAGCAACAACAGCGTCAAGAACACTTGCACCACTTTCTTCAATAACAGCAGAATCAAAGTCAAAGAAGACAATGTACTTAGCATCTTCTATATTCATAGGTTCAGCTTCGTCCATAGACATATCTGTTACAGGTGCCATCACTTCTTCAACAGGAACAGGAAGATGTCCCATTTTGGCACTCAACGCATCCATAGCGACACGAAATTCATTATTACAAACTACATTTTCAGGTGTATCCCAGTTTTCTTCTTCTTGCTCAATCCAGCAATCAAAACGAGATTGGGCCACAGCAGATGCTTGAGGCTCAAGCTCACGCGCGCCACGATCGTAGGCAGAAATCAATTCTCCACGCCCCATACGAAGCATGTCAATCTGATTCGGCTTTAGGTTCCAATCACTAATAGGTTCAGGCATTACAGCATCCCCTTCAGCAGCAGCTAAACCTTTACGTGCAAAATGAAGAGCATCAGCAAAATCAAACATCGAATCTTGTTCAATATTCGCATAATCTCTGTACTCATCTGCCAAATACTGTGTAAAAGGGCTTCCAACAGCTTGTGTTTCATTAAGTGCATCAATTTCTGTATGAGACTTAAATTGCTGTGATGATAGATCAAGACCGTTTGACACATCGCATGCGCCAATGGTTAAAAGTGTTCCCGCAAGGGCAAGTGTTAAAAGTGAACGTCTCATTGTTTCTAGAGCTCCTTAAATGAATGTATCTGTAATAAAATAATTTTTCTCTTTATTCTTAATATCTCACCACTCATATCATGGGTGTACGAAAATTAAAATAAAAACTTGATACTTATTATCTATAAATATGAATAGAGTCAAAATTTTATTGATTTTTTTTCATGCCTATACAATTTTTTAGAATATTCCCCCTACCTTAATGTCTTTGAAGGAATGTCTTTATTTTGCAGAATTTAAAGAGAAATTTCTTTAATGATTGACAAAAGAGACCCGAGTCTGCTTTAGTCGCGAACTTAGTTTAGATGGTCTAGAAGAGATTCCCATTTAAAAATTAAAAAAACAGCTCTAAATAAAATATAATATCAAAACTCAGAACAAGGTCTTAAATATACAATGAATGTACAACATAATATTGCAATACTAGTTGCAAACGGATTTAACGAAAAAGAACTTACTATTATCCAAAAAAACTTGAGAGGGAATGACATCTCTCTTAAAATTATCAGTTCTGAAAATGGTATTGTCAACGGCTGGGCAGATCAATCATGGGGATGTTTTTTTCCTGTAGATATAGCAATAAACACCGCTTTGGCCTCTGATTATTCTAGTTTAATTGTTCTTGGTGGCGATAAATCTATAGAGAGACTTAAAAAGACTGCTCATACAGATCGGTTTGTTAGTAGCTTTATCCGAGCAGATAAACCTGTTCTTCTTATCGATGACGCCTCTCAACTTATTGAGACACAAGGCAACACAAATGTTATCCCTGTTGAAACATCAAGACAATCCCTCTCAGAATCTGTAGCATTATTTATTGAAGATCTTCAAAGTTCTCATTCTGAAATGGGTATAGCCGCATAAATAAATATACAAGGTAGCCTGGTTATGAATGCTGACATCGCTAAACTTGCCAATGATATTAGGGAGAACACAGCTCTTCTGAGGAGGCATCTTTGACTGGGACATCTCCCTTCTACGTGTAGAAGAACTTCGTGCCCTCTCCGAATCCTCTGATCTTTGGAACGATTCTGAAAAAGCACAAGTTTTGATGAAAGAGCTTAATACTCTTGAATCTAAGATGAAAACCGTTACAGAAATTGAGAATGCTCTCCAAGAAAATCTTGAAATGTTGGAGCTCGCTGAAGAAGAAAATGATCTTGCTCTCACCCAAGAAAGCATATTGGCAATTAGCTCTATTCACAAAGAGTCTCAAAAAGCTCACCTTCTATGTCTTCTCTCTGGAGCGGCTGATACAAAAAATGCATATCTAGAGGTAAACTCTGGAGCTGGAGGTACAGAAGCATGTGATTGGGCTGGAATGTTGTTGCGCATGTATACGCGGTGGGCTGACGGCCGAGGATATAAAGTTTCTATGATTGACCGTCACGATGGTGATGAAGCCGGTGTTAAATCTGCTACAATTCTTATTGAAGGAGATATGGCTTATGGCTGGGCAAAAACAGAGACTGGTGTTCACCGTCTTGTTCGAATCTCTCCTTTTGATTCGAACGCCCGTCGCCATACAAGCTTTGCTTCTGTAGCCGTAACACCAGTTGTTGATGATACAATTGAAATTGAAATTGACGAAAAAGATTTAAAAATCGATACGTATCGATCCAGTGGAGCTGGTGGACAACATGTTAACACAACAGATAGTGCCATCCGCATTACCCATATCCCCACTAAAATTGCCGTGACCTGTCAGGCTGAACGCTCTCAACATAAGAATAGAGCTACAGCTATGAGCATGCTTAAAGCACGTCTCTACGAAGAAGAGATTAGACGACAAGAAGCAGAACAAAATGAAACCTACGATAATAAAACAGAGATTGGATGGGTACATCAAATCCGTTCATACGTCCTACATCCTTATCAGATGGTTAAAGATCTACGAACAGGGACAGAAAATACACAGACACAAGCTGTTTTAGATGGAAAAATAGATGACTTTTTAGAGGCTGCTCTTGCGTCAAAAATCAAAGAAGATTAGTTTTCAACGGCTTTTCTTATCTCTATAGACAGAGTATATTGTTATTGCTCTATTTCTGGTGTACCTATTTGATGTTGAATATTTTCTAAATGAGGCAAATCAAACATGTTTATCCACTTTCCTAACCTACTGCGAACCTTTACAACTTTTTTTCTTCTTCCTCTTTCTGTTCTGACTATGATTTCAGCGACAGCTAATGCTGGATTTAACTTTAATGGTCAAAATGAACAAGATTCTACTATAGAGAAAAGCTTGGAAACGCCTCCTCCTCTTTCAAAAAAGTCTAGACTACAAATATACTCAAATAACCCTGCATATGATGCATCACAAACATTAGATTCTATAGATTCATCTCCACCACCTATTTATATAGAAAAGGCTACATTCCCTTCTCGTCCCTCAGCTCCATCAAAAAAACATCTTAATGTTGAAACATGGAAAGCAGATCAAGGAGAATCGTTAAAGGCAGTTATTCATCGCTGGAGCGAACGCGCAGAAACAGATCTTGTCTGGACAATGGAAGACAGAAGAGTTCTGTTGGAGTCTGTTTCATACTTCGGTGACTTTGAAGGCGCTCTTACACATTTATTTGATATTGGAATGCAAGGAACAGTAGAAGGTGAATTAAGCTACACAGATAATGAAGATTTTTTAGAAACTCCCGTTGAAGCAATAGAATCTGTTGCAAACTTTGCAACTGTTCGCTCTACATCAATCTTACCACCGACAGCCTCTTCCAAAACACAGCCTAAAACAGAACAAAAATGGAAAGCTACAAAAGGAGACTCCTTGAAAAAGACTCTTACAAATTGGCAGTCTTCTGGAGATTATAAACTGATATGGGACTACCCTTTTGATGTAACCCTTCCAAACAGCGTCTTTGCCTACGGATCTGTCGAAGATGGGCTCTCTATCCTTTTGAACCAATTCACACAAGAAGCTATGCATTCAAATATGCGTCCTGTAGGAGATGTCTATAATGACCCTATTTCAGGAGATTTATATTTACACATCAAACCAAACCAATAAAAAACATGTTTGATCTTTGAAAGGTTAAAAATACTCCCATGAAAAAAGTAAAACATAGATATCTTACCCTCCCTCTTGCTCTTTCTGTTTTTTCACTAGGAGCTTTTGGAGCCTTACTCGCCCCTGTACACCATGCTGAAGCTGCCTTGTATGCAGCAAAAACTGGCTGGAGTCTCCATACTGAACCTAAAGGGGGGTATTGTTCTGTTTCACAAGGATTTTCAGATGATGCCTATGCCACCTTTGCTCAAAAAAAGGACAAGGCGTTATCACTTGCCATTGATTTTCAAAAACGAACTTTTCAAATAGATAAAACATACGCATTTAAAATTAAGTCAGGTCGGGTGTCTCGATCTTTCAAAATCACACCTTCTTCACACAATGCGATTGTTTTTCCTCTGGGAAACGATACTCAACTTATCGAAGCGTTGCTAGAAAACACGATTTTGAATTTTAATATTGATGGGACAGAACATGATTTCTCTCTCAAAAACACTGCAGATATGAAGAATAAACTCGACTCTTGTGTCCGCGCTCTCCCTGCAGATTCTCAACCTAATAAAGAACCAAGTACATCTGTTGTATTAGAAAAGCCCTCTCAGAAAAAAGAGAGGCCTATCCCCTCCTCTCCACCGTCTCTAGAAAATACATCAAGCAATGTTGCCCATGCTCTTACACTTGAAATGGAGGAACTTAAGGCTAGAAACATGCAATTAATGAAAAGTATCAAAGAGCAAAAAGTAAAGGCCACTCAAGAAGTAGCCTCTGTTGCCAATCACAATATGCGTATAGAAGAATCTCAGGAACGTATTTTTGCTCTTGAACAGGAAAACACTGAACTAAAATCAAAGGTGGACTCTCTTTCTTCTCTTAAAGATAAAGTGAAAGAAAGTGATACGTTAAAACTAAACTTACAAGCGATTCAAACTGAACGAGATACATTAAAGAACGCTTTGGATACCCTAAAACAGGCCCAGAAAACACAGGGTCTTTCTTTCGAAGATGAAAGCCTAAACTATTCCAAGCAATTAGAAGATAGAGACAGACAGATCTCAGATCTACAAAAAGCTCTAGATCTTAAAAAACAGGACATAAACGCTCTGGAATCTCTTCATGGAAATACGCAAGGAGAGACACTTGAATTAAAAACAACTCTCAAAAATCTAAGGGATGAACTCCATATAAAAGATCTCGATTTGGAGAAAAAAAACAATGCAATTTCTTTGCTTGAAACAGATAAAACAGATCTTCTTGAAAATGTGACTTTATTAAAAAATAAAGAAGCTTCTCTCTCGGGTTCAACATCAGATATGATGAAATACGTAACCTCTTTGGAAAAAGATAAAATCGATTTAGACGAAAAGATAGGACATTTACAATTCAAAGTTGATGCGCTTATCACAGATAAT
>JAJFGT010000189.1 GCA_021776015.1 Alphaproteobacteria bacterium | reverse complement strand
CATCACAATGAGATTAGCTTTTGTTTTTTCAGCATGTCTGAGGATTTCATCAAAAGCATCTCTTCCTAACACTGTATTAACAGAGACTGTAACACGTGGGTTAGAGAGTTTATATTCATACATGTGTTTTTTGATGAGATCTTGAGTTTGTTTTTTCAAGGAGGTGCTCAGTGATTTCTCTTTATATTCAGAGATAACATGCAGGACATGCAACTTGGCATCATGTTCCCACGCAAGCTTGAAGGCACGATCCATAGCGCGATCTGAATTGGCTGTTAGATCCGTTGCTAGAAGGATATTTTTCATTATTTTTCTCCTTTTAATAAATAAAATAACACAGACACAACCCACGCTCCCATAGGATCATCTTTTTAAGATAGTGTCGTTGATATTTATCAAAGAATATAAAGTTTTTTAAGCCAGAGAGGGTTAAAATCCTTTTCGAAGACCAAAGAGGAAACGAGGGTCATCATCACCTTGGGTTTGGATGTCACGGTTTAAAGGAAAAGCAACAGTGAAATCAGCATTTATATCTTCAATAAATTCTGTTCGAATTCCAAGCCCTGCTGATGTTGCAGAATTTCTTTTATTCGTTGCAATTGTGGCATCATCATTCCATACGCGGCCAGCATCAATAAAGGTAAAGAGATGGTAATCTTCCATATACCTCCCTTGAGAGTCATACTCGGGAGACCATTGAAGCTCAAGCTTTCCTATAATACCTTCGTCCCCAACGATTTCTGATGGATCAAAACCACGTCCATAAGACATCCCGCCGACACCGATTTCTTCTGAGGAGAGAAGGGCACCAGAAGAAAGTTGACCTGTGGCTCCTGCTAAAAGGTTAAAACCTTTTACAAGGCGTTGTAAGCGTTGGGCTTCAAATTCAGCCTTAAAGAAACGAGGGTCTCCTGAGGCACGTGTAAGGTTGGCATCATTTTTATCACTTGCGCCAAAGAGTCCAAGTCCTTGTGAAAACTCAACATCAACTGTGTTGATACCAAGACCCAACACTGTATCTAAAAATTCAGTCCGAGCGCCTGCGCGTAGGGCTCTAATATGATCTCTGCGTGTTGGTTCAATAATGTTTTTACTGTTGACATTGCGAGCGTCAAAAGAGAGGCGCCCAGCAAGATTGAAATTACGTGTTCGAATGATCGGGTGTGTTAAACCTATTTTATAGAGACTGGATTGTCCCTCAACATCAAATGCATCCAAAGTAAATCCTGGGTCTGTATCTGTGTAACTAAATGAGGCGTCAAAAATTGTTCCATAAGTTCCAATAGGCTGGCTGTAGGCAAGTGAGTAATAGCCAAGCTCTTTTCCTTGATCTGTATCAGGTGAAACAACAATCTGTGTTGTAATGCGTTCATTGAATCCAAGGAGAGAATTAAGAGAGGCGGCACCTCCAACTTGATAAGGCCCAAGAAAACGACTTCCGTAGTTATTAAAGGAGGCGAGAGCATCTAAGGGGGTTCTATCAACAATAATTGTAAGGTCTGCCGCACCTGTTTTGGAGGTAGAGGGGCTCAGTATGCTCCGTGCTGAAACTCCAGGAAGATCGTTAATCAGAAGAAGAGCACGTTCCAAAGATTTTACATTCAGAGGTGTTCCATCTTGTTGGATGCGTTGTGCATAGGTACGGATAAGGTTAAGGGATGTATCGTCTTCTTCACCTTGGACAGTCACACGATCAATAAATCCTTCAACAGCTCTGAGGCGGATATTTCCACCTTCAATCGTTTGTGGAGGGACAACAATCTGTGTGAGGATGTATCCGTCATTTCTATATTTTTGTGTTAAGGCATGAGCAATAGAATAGATGTCTGCGAGTGAGACTGTCTGTCCAATACGATCAGCATAGAGTGAAGCTATATCTGACTCTGAGTAGGCACTTGCGCCCTCAACAGAAATGTTTTTGAGAATAAATGTTATTGTGTCTGCTCCAGCTGGAACTTTTTGTGATGGGGCTCCCTGACCTGAGACAGCAGGCGTAACATCACTTGAAAGATCAGGTGCTTTAATTTGTTGATCAATACGTCCAGGGTCAGCTGTGGTTTGAGCAGCACTTGGAACTTGAGCATAAGCTGTTCCCATGCTGAAAAATGCGAAGGCTGATACACCAAGGGTAAGTAATGTTTTAGATGCTATTGTCATGGAATTTTCCTGAACTCGTTGTCTGGCTTGTTGTTTGGGAGGTGTTTTTATCTACTCTTTATAAAAATATAATGTGAAATTTTAAACCCACATAAGGAACATAATCTATGAAATATGATAAAAGTCAAGATGCTCTCTGAACTAATCTGCTACTTTGAGCCTCAAATTAAGGGGAGGGGAGATTATAAAAGGTTAATAAAGAGTTAAAAAAAACTTGATTTTTTATAAGTTTAGGAGCATAAGTACGACATAATTATTTATTTTTAGAGCCTCTTTGGTAGAGGGTATTATACATGTCGCATCCATCAGAAAGAGGAGCCATCACCATGTCTGTAAAGAATTTTTTAAATGTATCATCCGCTATAACATCCCGAGGAACCATTGGTCTTTTCGTGGCTTTGTTGACGGCAGGGTTGCCAACATCGGCTCATGCAGACAACTCATGGGATTATGATAACATTCAACATGGTGCGGTTTCCAAAGACCTGACAGACCCAAATCTGACAAAAATTACTGTTAACTCTACCGTTGGTATTGTGGACGGAAATGCTGACATTTATGCCACAGATACAGTTAATGTTGGGGGGACAGGAAGTATCTTCGTTTATA
>JAJFGT010000188.1 GCA_021776015.1 Alphaproteobacteria bacterium | reverse complement strand
AATGATTTTTAAAACAATTCCTATTTGTTCTCTGAGCATTTGCCATGGAACAATATTGGCATGATGTTCCATTTCTGAAAGTATAACTTCATCTCCAGCGTTTAGGAATGTTCTTCCCCAACTCTGAGCAACAAGATTAATAGATTCTGTCGCATTACGAGTGAATATAATCTCGTTCTTATTCTTAACGCCTAGAAACTCTGCAATTTGTGCTCTCACATCCTCATAGGCTTGTGTCATGGTCTCTGACCAGCGATATAATCCTCTGTGAATATTAGCATATCCACCACGCATAGCTTGATTCATAGCCTGAATAACGACTTCAGGTTTTTGTGCACTTGCCGCAGAATCTAGATACGCAACTTGACTGTTTTGAAGGGCTGGAAAATCTTTTTTATAGCTTAGCATCTTCAAATCCTTCAAACATTTCTGAAATGAATGCCTCAATGAGAAGATTTTTTGCTACGTTTTCTGGGATTCCTCGAGATCTTAGATAAAAAAGCTGTTCTTGATCCAGTTGCCCTGTTGTTGCGCCATGGTTGCATTCAACATCATCTGCATAAATCTCCAATTCTGGACGTGTGAACATTGTTGCCGTAGGAGAAAGAAGTAGAGCATTTGACATTTGGCGAGCAAATGTTTTTTGTCCTTCTTTAAAAACATGCACCCTTCCTTCAAAAGAACCTACGGACCAATCATCCAGAACAGAACGATAAAATTGAAAAGACTCACAATTAGGAACCTGATGTTCAATAGCGATTGTAGCCTTTGCTTTCTGTTTTTCCTTTAATATATTAATGCCTTTAAAGGTACATGTCGAAAATTCTCCTTGAAGGATAGAACGTACATTATAATGGCTATTTTTACTTCCTTTATTAATTAATAAAGAGCTATAAGAAGAAGATTTATCCTGATGAATAGAAACAATATTATTGTGTACGCATTCTTGAGATTCATTCTGATTCTTAAGATGCTTTAAGACAGCATTCCTATGAAGGAAAATATCCATTTCTACGTTTGTAGTATAAGATCCATTCCCCCCGTACGTTTCTATTAATTCAAGAGTCGCTTCTTCTTCCACTATGATATTGAGATGAATGGAATGATCTTTTGAATCGTTCCTAATAAAAGCAAGATTTTCTTTCAGACTCTCTCCTGCTTTAACATGAATAAAGGCAGACTCATCTGATGTTAGTGGAGTAGGCGTTTTAGGCAACATTTTCAATGAACTCTGCATAGCCATTTTTCTCCAATTCAAGGGCCAACTCTGCCCCCCCTGTTTTAACAATACGTCCCTTAGAAAGGATATGAATAACATCAGGCTGTATGTAATCAAGTAAGCGCTGATAGTGCGTAATCACAAGGAAAGAACGATCTGGTGATCTTAGTGTATTAATCCCCTTAGCGACGATTTTTAAGGCATCAATATCTAGACCACTATCTGTTTCATCAAGGACAGAGAAGATAGGCTCTAACATTGCCATTTGCAGGACTTCATTTCGCTTTTTCTCTCCACCAGAAAATCCTACATTTACAGGGCGTTTAAGCATGTCGTCTGTAATTCCCAATAGCTTTTGTTTTTCTTTTATAAGCTTAAGCATCGCCAAGGAATCTAACTCTTTTTCTCCTCGTGCTTTACGAAGAGAATTTAGTGCTGTCTTAAGAAATGTAGTCATCTGAACACCGGGGATTTCAATAGGATATTGAAAGGCTAGAAATAATCCTATAACAGCTCTTTCTTCTGGAGAGAGATCAAGAAGATTAATCCCATCAAGCTCAATAGACCCTCCTGTGACCTTGTAACCTTCTCGACCAGCAAGGACATAAGATAATGTAGATTTTCCTGATCCATTGGGGCCCATAATGGCATGAACTTCTCCTGATTTAAGCTCTAAATTTAAACCATTCAATATCTGTTTATCACCAACTTCGACTGTTAAGTTTTTAATTTTTATCATTATGATAAATCCTTTGTTCCGTATGTGCCAAAAAATAGGTTAGTAAGATCTTCAATACCAACATGTCCCTTAGGAACCTCAGTTACTTTCCACCCAAACTCTAAAGCACATTGCTTGGCATACTCATAGTCATCATGATCTTCTGTGCCTACAAAGCATGAAGTGATTTTGTCACTACAATCATATAGGGCTAATTTTATTTTCATTATATCACCTTTGCCATCATGCACTGCAAGGCCGATAAAAGGTGGATACGGTAATTTGATGTATTTATGTATCCAGCAGCCCAATTCATGAGTTTTACAGTCACGGTATATATGCTTTGAAAGCTTTGCTTTTATCATCCTACACTTCCTTCTAAGCTTATCCCTACGAGCTTTTGCGCTTCAACAGCAAACTCCATAGGGAGATGTTGCATGACATCACGGCAGAAGCCATTTACAATAAGAGCTAAAGCTTCCTCCTCTCCAATTCCACGCTGACGACAATAAAAAAGCTGGTCTTCTGAGATTTTACTTGTGGTTGCTTCATGTTCACAGATAGAGGTTTGATTTTTAACTTCAATCATTGGCAATGTATGTGCTCCACATTCTCCACCAATAAGTAAACTATCACACTGTGTGAAATTCCTTGCTCCATCGGCACCTGGTAATATTTTAACCATCCCTCGATAGGTACTGTTGCTGTGTCCTGCAGAAATACCTTTGGCAATAATTCTGCTTTTTGTATTTTTCCCCATATGGATCATCTTCGTTCCTGTATCAGCTTGCTGATAATTATTTGTAATTGCTACAGAATAAAACTCTCCCTGAGATCCTTCTCCTTTTAATATACAAGATGGGTATTTCCATGTAATAGAAGAGCCTGTTTCAACTTGCGTCCATGATATTTTTGAATTCCGGCCTTCGCATAAACCTCTTTTTGTTACAAAATTATAAATCCCTCCTTTTCCATTTTCGTCTCCTGGATACCAATTTTGTACAGTTGAGTATTTTATTTCAGCCTCTTCATGAGCGACAAGTTCAACAATAGCCGCGTGGAGTTGATTTTCATCACGCATAGGCGCTGTACAACCTTCAAGATAGGAAACATACGAGCCTTTATCTGCAATAATGAGTGTACGTTCAAACTGCCCTGTATTCATTTCATTAATTCGAAAATAGGTTGAAAGCTCCATAGGGCATCGTACGCCTTTAGGAATATAAACAAAGGACCCATCTGTAAAAACAGCCGCATTTAAACAGGCATGTTTATTATCATGAAAAGGGACAACAGACCCTAAATATTGACGGACAAGATCAGGATGATCTTTTAGAGCTTCTGTTATAGAACAGAAGATTATCCCATCTTCTTTAAGTTTTTCTTTAAAAGTTGTCGCCACAGATACAGAGTCAAATACAACATCAACAGCCATAGGTTTTTTAACACCAGCAAGAATTTCTTGTTCTTGTATAGGAATCCCAAGTTTTTTATATGTTTCCAAAATCTTAGGGTCTATATCTTCAAGTGACTCCGGAGCGTTTTCCATTGATTTGGGAGCAGCATAATAATATAAGCTCTGATAATCAATTTCAGGAAAAGAAACATTAGCCCATTTTGGTTCTGGCATTTTAAGCCAATGACGATAAGCCTTTAGACGGTATTCTAAAAGCCAATCAGGATCATTTTTCTTAGCTGATATAAAGCGTACAATCTCTTCACTTAGACCTTTTGGTGCTTTATCGCTTTCAATATCTGTAGAAAATCCAGCCTCATAATGCTCAAGATTTTTAACCTGTTCGATTGTTTTTAGGGAGACACGTCTAGTCATGTACGTAAATCCTTTAAGGTTATATTTTGTAAAGCAGATGTCACGGCTTCATTTATTTTTTGCCAACGTCCACATAATGGACACGTATCTAAAAGGGCACAAGTCTCGGAACTTTCCTCAACACACGCTGTGAGTGCCAAGGGGCCATCTATGGCTTTCATAACTTCTTCTGCAGAAATATCTTCAGGGTTACATTTAAGGCTATACCCTCCTTGTACGCCTCGAACAGATCTTACAATATCTGCTTTAACCAGCAAACGCATCAATTTTGCTACAGTCGGTTCAGGAAGATGTGTTTTCTCTGCCAATTGAGAAACAGAGATAAGATCTTTCTCTTCACTTATTCGAGAAAGCAAAACTAATCCATAATCTGTCATTTTTGATAGTTTAAACATATCCACTCCAAATCAATACTAATCTTGTACTGTATAGCCTTTTCAACTCTCGTAAGGCAAGCTATTTTTCTTTCTTTGATGTTTTTTTTCTATAGAATAAAAAAAGAATAAAAATCAAATAAACCAAGGCCGCAAAATCATGAAATCTTTAGATATATCTCAGAACAACACCTCTCTTCTTCTTTATGGGTTGGCTATATTTATTAGTGCTTTTCTTGTTTTTTCAATACAACCTCTGGTTAGCAAAATGCTATTACCTTTTCTTGGGGGCTCTCCAAGTGTCTGGAATGCATCGATGCTCTTTTTCCAATTTCTTTTATTAGGAGGGTACGCATATGCACACCTTCTTTCCAAAGTAAAGAAAACTAAAATACAGTTTACTATTCATATTGCATTACTTCTTTTATGTGTAATGATCCTGCCTATTGCCCTTCCTGAAGGAATTTCACAGCCAGACTCAGAAAAGGTTAACCCTCTTTTTTGGCAGCTTGGTGTTATGTCTGCTATTATAGGGGCTCCCTTTCTTATCCTTTCGGCAACAGCGCCCTTAATGCAACACTGGTTTTCAAAGTCGACACACCCCTCTGCTCACGATCCTTACTTTCTATATGGAATGAGTAATATAGGCTCTGTTCTTGCTCTTATTCTTTACCCTACCCTTATTGAGCCGTTGATGACTATTTCTGGACAATCTTATACATGGAGCTGGGGCTTTGCTTCCTTAGGGATTATTATTTTTATATGTACTCTTCTTGTAAAATTAAATGATAATTCTATTTTGCATGCGTCTTCAGAAAAGGAAAAGAGGGAAACAACTGATGTCTCTCCTACTTTTCAACGAAAATTACTTTGGATCTTTTTAGCTTTTTGTCCATCTTCATTACTTTTGGGCACAACATATCATATCACGACAGATATAGCTCCAGTCCCTCTCCTTTGGATAGCACCGCTAATTCTCTATATCTCAACGTTTATTATCGTCTTTTCTCGTAAACCAATCATCACATACGAGACAGCTCTTAAGGGACAAATAGTTGTTATATTATTGAGTTTTTCTATGATGTTTATCAAAGATAATACATTTCCTTCTATTCTTAACCTTATTCCTACTCTCCTCATTCTCTTTTTCTTTTCTTTAGTTTGTCATTATGAATTGGCTCGTATGAGGCCTCATGTCAAACATCTGACAATTTTCTATTTTATGATGTCGCTTGGAGGTGTTTTAGGAGGTGTATTTAACACATTCATTGCTCTCTATCTCTTCAATCTTCCTTATGAATATGGAATAATTCTTATACTTTCTCTTCTTTGTCGAGGGGCTTCTGAGAAACCGATATGGAAAGATAAATATACAACAGATCAGAAAATTCTTTTTTTACTCTTATCTATTATCCTCTTTGCTCTATTTACGGCATCCTATTTTGATCAGGTTAAAGACAATGTTCCTCTCCTTATTTTTGTTGCAGCTATAGCGACATGCATCCTTGCTTTGAATAAGAAAAATATTCTTTTCTTTGTCTCTATTTATTCTGTCTTTGTTGCTGGATATTATTTTTATGCTGCCCACAAACCTATTAACAATGGTGTGGCTATTTTAAAGGAACGTAACTTTTTTGGCCCCATAACTGTTGTAAAAAATGAAAACTTTACTCTTCTTAAACACGGGACAACTCTTCATGGCTTACAATCAAATGATCCTCAATATATAAAAACACCTCTTTTCTATTATCATCCCAACACAGGGATTGGAAATACCTTTAGCTATTTAGATAAAATACAAAATGGAAAAGAACAAAATGTTGCTGTTTTAGGTTTAGGCAGTGGTGCGATGGCTTGTTATACTGCGCCCAAGCGACACTTTACATTCTATGAAATTGATCCAGAAATGGTTCAAGTGGCTCGTTCTTCTCAATTCTTCAGCTATCTTGAAAAATGCGAAGACAACACAAAGATTATTATAGGGGATGGTCGTCTAAAAATAGAGAAAGAAAGAGATGCTACATTTGATAGCATTCATATTGATGTCTTTAGCTCTGATAATATTCCAATGCATATTATAACACGAGAAGCCATTTCAATTTATTTAGATAAGCTAAAAGAAGATGGCATTCTTATGTTCCATATTTCCAATAATTATCTTGATCTTTCTCCTGTCCTTAAGGTTATAGGAAATCATTTTGGAATGACGGCTATAGGATTTTATAATAAAATACCTCCAGAAAATGAACAGGATAAGAATGAGCCAATCGCAGAAACATCAGTCGTCATCTTAACAAAATCAGAAAAGCATAGAAATGCTCTCATTGAGCAAGGATGGGTTGTTATTCCAGACTCAAAATCACGTATATGGACAGATGATTATTCAAATATTCTATCTGCTCTTAAATTCTTCTAGAATTTATTATTGAAAGTTAACTAAAAATTAAGATGTTTGGCATAGAGTCAAGACATGATGATTACACACAACTTTGAAGAAGCTAGACAAAATTTTATAGCACCAGCAAAGCCTCAAAATTTAGATGTTTCTGGTATTAAAAATATACAAAAGCTTAACGCGTAGATAAAAACTGAATATCTTTATTCTTTTCTTCTACATCATTTAGGTGCCATGCATTTCTTGCAAGGAATACAGGATCTTCATCATGATCATTGGCAATAGCTGATCTATTCATATCCATAAACATTTTCACTTTTTGTGGGTCTCCACCAATCCAACGCGCCGTATAAAGAGATGCCTCTTCAAAATGAACAGGGATATTAAACTCTGTTCGTATCCGATCAGCTAACACTTCAAACTGTAACGATCCAACAACACCTACAATCCAATGAGAGCTCAAAAGTGGTTTAAAAACACGCGCAGCACCCTCTTCTGCTAGTTGTTGGAGCGCATTCCCTAAATGCTTTGATTTCATGGGATCATCAGGAATAACCCGTTGCATATATTCAGGAGCAAAAGATGGAATACCCGTAAAGGTTAAAGTTTCCCCTTCTGTTAACACATCTCCTATTCTTAAATTCCCATGATTTGGAATACCTATAATATCCCCAGGGAAAGCCTCTTCTGCCATTTCACGGTTTTGCGCTAAAAATAATTGAGGCGAATGAATTGTTATTTGTTTCCCTGAACGGCTATGCTTTAATTTCATGCCTCTTTTAAAAACACCAGAACAAATTCTTGTAAAGGCTATTCTATCTCTGTGTTTAGGGTCCATATTAGCCTGAATCTTAAAAATAAAGCCTGTCACATTCTTTTCATCAGGATGAACAATTCTTTCTAAAGTTTTTTGAGGCCGTGGCGGTGGAGCCCAACGTTCTAAAGCTTCCAATAATTCTTTAACCCCAAATGTACTAATAGCACTTCCAAAAAAGACAGGAGTCATATGTCCTTCTCTATAGGCTTCAAGATCAAATTTAGGACAGAGACCTTTAACCATTTCAACATCTTCACGTAATTTTGAAGCTGTATACTCATCCAAGATAGTATCAATTTGAGGATCATTAACACCATTACATGTGATCCCTTCCTTGATTTTGTCTCCTTTTCCCTTTTCAAAAAGATGCATTTTGTCATCATGGAGGCTATAGCATCCTTTAAAATCTCGTCCCATACCCACAGGCCATGTAGCAGGTGTAACATCTAACGCTAATTTCTTTTCAATTTCATCCATC
>JAJFGT010000187.1 GCA_021776015.1 Alphaproteobacteria bacterium | reverse complement strand
GCAAAAACAATGAAACATATTATCCTAACGCTGATTATAGCTCTTCTTTCTTTTCCTGCTTTGGCAGAGGACGTAACAAAAAGCTCTGTGTATGATCGTATTATAGAGACAGGTGTTATTCGCTGTGGGTATGCAACATGGCCGCCTGCTTTGGTAAAGGACCCCAATACAGGTGTTTTATCTGGTTTTTCGTATGATTATATAGAAGAAATTGGGCGCGTCTTAGACTTAAAAATAGAATGGGTAGAAGATACAGATTGGGGAAATTATATTCAGGGGCTGAATAATGATCGTTATGATTTGATGTGTATTAGTGATTGGGCTGTGGGAGAACGTTTGAAAGTCGCTAGTGTGTCCACGCCTGTTTTTTATAGTCCCTTATATGCCTATACACGGATTGATGACCATCGTTTTGATGGTAATTTACAAGCAATAAATAATAAAAGTATACGTGTTGCTGTTATTGATGGGGATTCCTCATATAATGTGTCTCGTATAAACTTTCCAAAGGCAAGCCGTCATGCTCTAAGCCAAAATAGTGATGGTGTACAATTGCTATTAGAGGTAACAACAAAGAAAGCAGATGTTGTAATCATAGATGATGATGTAGCAAGTGATTTTCTAAAAAATAATCCTGAGACTATACGCAAAGTTAAAAATGTTGAAGCTGTTCAGCTTTTTCCAGAAGTATTTGTTTTTAAGCAAGGAGAGTATAGACTCAAAGCATTATTAGATGGAGCTATTCTATTGATTAATAATACAGAGTTTCCTCAAAATATGATTAAAAAATATAATCTTAAGGTAAAGGCACCAGTAAAAACATACACTAAATAAGAAACTTTTATGGTGGCGAGATCTAGAAATTCTAAAGATAGAGACGAAAGCTAAAACAATGAAACATATTATTCTAACACTGATTATAGCTCTTTTTTCTTTTCCTGTCTTAGCAGAAGAAACAACAACAAAAGACTCTGTATATGATCGTATTATAGAATCAGGTGTTATTCGCTGTGGGTATTTTACATGGCCACCTTTTTTAACGAAAGACCCTAATACGGACGCCTTGTCTGGGATTAGCTATGATTATATGGAAGCCATTTCCAAAGAATTAGATGTCAAAATTGAATGGACAGAAGAAACGGGGTTTGGTGAATTTATTACAGGGTTAAATACAAATCGTTTTGATGTGATGTGTATGTCTATTTGGCCAGATGTGGCGCGTTTAAAAAATACAACTGTTACACGTCCTATTTTCTATAGCTCTATTTTTGCAGTTGTCCGTGCAGATGATACGAGATTTGATCAGGATATCAGTAAAATTAATGATCCTAATATAAAAGTGGCCATCTTAGATGGTGATGTGACAAGTAACGTTTGGAAAGATGATTTTCCACAATCAGGAAGTTTAGCCCTTCCTCAGACAGTAGATGCTAGTCAACTTCTCCAGTCTGTTGTTAGTAAGAAAGCAGATGTTACGTTTGTTGATGCCGGTATTGTTAAAGATTTTATAAAATTCAACGGAAATAAGATAAAGATCGTTGAAAATAGTCTTCCTATAAAAATCTTTCCTGAAGTTATTGCTATAAAAAAAGGAGAGCTAGAGCTAAAGTTTTTATTGGATTCCGTCATTGATATTATTACAAACAACAATGTCCCTACAAAAATCCTTAATCAATATGAAGCTAGTACCTATGCGCCTACCGTGTCTTATAAGCTATCAAAATAAACTTCAGAGGAAGTGACGCTAAATGTCGAATGAAATTTTAGCCATCCTATTTTTGATTACGTACATGTTGTGTGCGATGATTTTTTATAAGATGGGACGTTTTTGGCTTCAGAGTTTTCTTATTATTTCCTATGTCATTACACTCTGTATCACTTCAAAGTTTTTTGATTTTTTTGGAGTTACAGTGTCTGCAGGATTGGTAACATACGCAGGGATTTTTCTTGCAACGGATATGCTTACAGAAAAATATGGGAAGGCTATAGGCTTTCAGACAGTTAGAATTAGTTTTGCCATTGGGTTAGTCTTTCTTTTGATGACTCAGATTAATTTATTTTTTGAACCTGTCACATTTTCAAAAGAAATTTCAGATGCTATGGAAGTTGCGTATGGAGGGGCTATTCGGATCATGATGGCAGGTCTTGCCGCATATTTATTAGCACAGCATTTTGATGTTTGGTTTTTTCATAGAATCTCTGAGTGGACTAAAGGGAAGCATCTCTGGTTACGGAATACAGGGAGTACTGTGACATCTCAAACCATTGACTCTGTTTTATTTTTTACATTAGCCTTTTACGGAACAATGCCTAATAATGTCTTTCTTGAAATATTACTTGTGGGGCTTACTTTAAAAATCTTGATAGCTCTTCTTGATACGCCATTTATATATCTCAGTAAAAAAATAAGACCATTAGATCATAAAGAGCAGGGACTATAGATGACAGATAATATAGCACTCAACGTTTCTGAATCTTTGATGAAAAATCGATGGGTTTTTCATGAGGTCGATGACCGAAAAGTTGAACGGATTATGCAGGTTCATGGACTTCCTGAGATTGTGGCACGGCTTCTTGTCGCTCGAAATGTTGATATTGAGGAAGTGGAGTCTTTTCTTTATCCTAAGCTCTCCAAACATTTCCCTGACCCGATGTCTTTAAAAGATATGCCTGAATTTGCACACTGGGTTGTTGAAGAAATTCAAAAAGGAAAAAAAATAGGTTTCTTTGGTGATTTTGATGTAGATGGTTCAACATCAACCGCCATTTTTATAAAATTTTTTCGAGCCTTGGGACTTGAAACCCCCTTTCATATTCCTGATCGTCTAACAGAAGGCTATGGCCCTAATATAAAGGCGTTGGCAAAGCTCAAAGAGCAGGGCTGTGATATTGTTTTTATTGCAGATTGTGGAACAACCTCTTTTGATGTGGTGGAGCAGGGGCGAGCCTTGGGGCTTGATATTGTAATCTTTGATCATCACCAATCCGAAGAGACGCTTCCCGTTGCCAATTTTATTATTAATCCAAAACGCCATGATGATAACAGTGGTTTAGATATGCTTTGTGCTGCGACTGTGTGTTTTTTGGCCTGTGTGGCTGTGAATACAGAATATCGCAAGGCTGGCTTATTCAAGGGGCAGCAAGAGCCCCCTTTAAAGGATTGGCTCGATTTGATTGCAATGGCAACGATTTGCGACATGGTGCCCTTAACGGGTCCCAATCGCTTGTTTGTTCAATATGGACTTCAAAAGATGATGACAACAGAAAATATAGGCTTAAAAGCTTTGTGTGAAGTCTCTGGGGTTAAAGGTCTTCCGACAGTGATGCATATGGGCTTTAATCTAGGTCCTCGTATCAATGCAGGGTCTCGTGTCCATAAAGCTGATCTCGGGGCCAAGCTCCTGTCTTCAGAAGATGGAGAAGAGGCTTTGAATATTGCATGGACACTGAATGATTGTAATGACAAACGCAAAGAGATACAGGCGCAAATGATGCAAGAAGCTCTAGGGCAGGTGGCAGCCAGAAATCTGGATCAGCATGATCTCATTTTTGTTGCTGATGAAAGCTGGCATGCAGGGCTGAGTGGTCTTGTCGCAGGGCAGGTCAAAGAACGTTTTGGTAAGCCAACCGTATGTGTGACATTTGCCACAAATGAAAAAGGAGAGTTAGAGGGGCGAGGCTCTGGACGTTCAATTGTGGGTGTGAATATGGCAGCGGCCTTTATTGATGCACGGAACGCAGGACTTGTCCTTAAAGGTGGAGGGCACGCGATGGCAGGGGGCTTTACAGTGACACCTGATCAAATAGAACCATTAAAGAGCTTTTTAAATGATCATGTCGCTAAGCAGTTAAATGGAGCGCCCATCCTGTCAGAAAAGCAAATTGATGCCATGGTCAGTGTTTCTGGAGCCCATATCGATTTTGTAAAACTGATTGAGGTCCATGGCGGGCCATATGGGCAAGGCAATCCAGAGCCATTATTTTCTATCCCTAATGCACGTGTTCAACGTGTTGATATTGTTGCTAAGAATCATGTGCGCTGTTACATCAGTGACCTTGAAGGAGGCCGTTCGATCAAGGCCATGGCCTTTGGTGCGGTGGGCACACCCTTGGGAGATGCTTTATTAGAGCAATCCCATATGCAGAATTTTCATCTCTTGGGACAATTTAAAGTCAATGAGTGGCAAGGTCGAGAAAGTGTCGATTTCTTTATAAAAGATGCGGCTTTTTCTATTGTCACAGAACAGTCAATAAGCGCATCAACAGAGAAAAAATACGTTGCTTAGCAAATTTTATTAAAAAAATGATTTTTTAGACTTGATTTTATAGTCCCAAACAGACTATAAGATGTCTCGTTCTAAGAACATCTCTTGCGTCCCGTTCGTCTAGTGGTTTAGGACATCGCCCTTTCACGGCGGCAACACGGGTTCAAATCCCGTACGGGACGCCAATTATTTCAATGACTTAGCCTATATTTACCTGAAACGTAGTACTATTTTACGACCAAAATGGTGGTGGATT
>JAJFGT010000186.1 GCA_021776015.1 Alphaproteobacteria bacterium | reverse complement strand
TGCCACAAACACGTGAACATATTTTGCTAGCACGTCAAGTGGGTGTACCTTCTTTGGTTGTTTACTTGAACAAAGTAGATCAAGTTGATGATGAAGAATTACTAGAGTTAGTTGAAATGGAAGTTCGTGAACTTCTTTCATCTTATGACTTCCCTGGAGATGATATTCCTGTAGTTAAAGGGTCTGCTTTGGCGGCACTTGAGGGACGAGATGCAGAGATTGGAGAGAATTCAATTCATGAATTGATGAAAGCAGTGGATACGTATATTCCACAGCCAGAACGTGCTGTAAACCTTCCGTTCTTGATGCCTGTTGAGGATGTATTCTCAATTTCTGGGCGTGGAACTGTATGTACAGGACGTATTGAACAGGGTGTTCTTAATGTTGGAGATGAAATTGAGATTGTTGGAATTCGTGACACACAAAAAACAATATGTACAGGAGTTGAAATGTTCCGTAAATTGTTGGATAGAGGTGAAGCGGGTGATAACGTTGGAGCATTGCTTCGTGGAACTAAGCGTGAAGATGTTGAGCGTGGACAAGTTTTGTGTAAGCCAGGATCTATTACACCTCATACAAAATTTACAGCAGAAGCGTATATTTTATCAAAAGATGAAGGTGGACGTCATACGCCATTCTTTAAAAACTATCGTCCCCAGTTTTACTTCCGTACAACGGATGTAACAGGAGAGGTTGCTCTTCCTGCTGGTACAGAAATGGTTATGCCTGGAGATAATGCAAATATTGAAGTAACGCTGATCGCACCTATTGCGATGACAGAAGGTCTTCGTTTTGCTATCCGTGAAGGTGGCCGTACTGTTGGTGCTGGTGTTGTTGGAAAAATTATTGAATAAGTAAAAAGGTTAGGAACCGGAGTAAAAACCATGAGTGCACAAACAATTCGCATTAGATTAAAAGCATTTGACCATCGTGTCTTAGACTCTGCTACGAGTGAAATCGTAGGAACAGCTAAGCGCACGAGTGCGAGTGTCCGTGGACCGGTTCCTTTGCCGACCCGTAAAGAGAAATTTTGTGTGTTGAGGTCTCCGCACGTGAACAAAAATTCTATGGAGCAGTTTGAAATTCGAACACATAAAAGATTGATCGAAATTGTAGACCCAACACCGCAAACAATTGATGCTTTGATGAAGCTTGATTTGGCAGCTGGTGTTGATGTTGAGATTAAAATTGGTCAGATTGCTGCTGCTGCGTAGTGATATTTAGAACCTAAAAAGGTTATTTGGAGTAAAGACAATGAGAAGCGGAATGATTGCAAGAAAAGAGGGGATGACAGGTCTCTTTGATGAAGATGGTCACAAAATCCCTGTAACGATATTGAAAGTTGATGGCTGTCAAGTCGTGTCTGTTAGAACAGATGAGACAGATGGATATACAGCTCTTCAACTTGGGGCAGGTGTACGGAAAATAAATCGTACAACCAAGGCTCAACGAGGACATTTTGCTAAAGCAAAAGTTGAACCAAAACAAAAAGTTGCGGAGTTCCGTGTTTCTAAGGATAACGTCCTAGAAGTTGGCGCTGAATTATCTGTAAATCATTTTGTACCAGGACAATTTGTCGATGTAATTGGAACGACAAAGGGTAAAGGATTTGCTGGTGCGATGAAGCGTCATAATTTTGGTGGAATGCGCGCAACACATGGTGTGTCTGTTTCTCACCGTGCTCATGGATCAACAGGTCAGTGTCAAGACCCTGGAAAAGTTTTCAAAGGTAAGAAAATGGCGGGTCAAATGGGTAATGTGCGTCAGACAACTCAAAATTTAAAGATAGTTGCAGTGGATGAGGCTGAAGGTCTGATTCTTGTAACAGGAGCTGTTCCAGGAGCAAATAAAGGATGGGTGCTTATTCAGGATGCTGAAAAACGCCCTCTTGCTGAAAATGCACCGTTTCCAGCTGGATTAAAGTTAAATGAAAAACCTAATGAAAGTCCTGCAAATGCTTCAGCAGAAGAAGCTCCAGCAGAAACTCCAGAAGATAAGAAGGAGTAGATATTATGAAAGTAGCAGTGAAAACATTAGATAATAAAAATGCTGGTGAGATTGAACTGGATGAGTCTATTTTTGGCCTTAAGAATATACGTGAAGATATTCTATACCGTATGGTTAAATGTCAGTTGAATAAACGCCAGCAAGGATCACACAAGGTTAAAGAACGTTCTGATCTTTCTGGAACAGGGAAAAAGCCTTGGGCTCAAAAAGGAACAGGTCGTGCCCGTGCCGGAGATTTAAAACGTCCTCAGGATCGTGGTGGAGTGACATGTTTTGGTCCTGTTGTTCGTTCTCATGCAACTGATCTTCCGAAAAAACAACGTCAACTTGCTTTGAAAACAGCATTGTCTGCAAAAGTTAAAGATGGAAAACTTATTATTTTAGAAAATGCTAAAACGACAGACCACAAGACAAAAACAGCTGCTGATAAATTAAAGAAATTTGGCTTTGAAAGTGTTCTTATCGTTGATGGGAAAATTGTAGATACAAACTTTCAGCGTGCGACAAGTAATTTACCAAAGGTTGATCTTCTTCCATCACAGGGAGCCAATGTTTATGACATTCTTCGTCGTGATGTACTTGTTTTAACAAAAGACGCTGTCGCAGATCTGACAGAAAGATTGAAAGGTTAATATAATGGCAAAAGCAGATGCATTGAAATTGACAGAGAGAAATTACGAAATTCTTCGTAATCCTCTTGTGACTGAGAAAACTACTTTGGGATCTCAGTATGGTCAAGTTACATTTAGAGTTCCTATGGACGCAACTAAGCCTGAAATTAAAAAAGCTGTTGAGTCTCTTTGGAAAGTTAAAGTTGAAAAAGTTAATACACTTATCCAAAAAGGAAAGACAAAACGTTTTAAAGGTGTAGCTGGACGTCGTAATGACACTAAGAAAGCAATTGTAAAACTTCCGGATGGTCAATTTATTGATGTAACAGAAGGAATTTAGGTTGATCTATAGGGTGATAACCCTTAAGAACATCACTAAGCTTTATAACTATGGTGATCCGCCGAAAATGGAAAAGGACATAAGACAATGGCAGTAAAAAAACATAAACCAACATCTCCAGGGCGCCGACAATTGGTTACAATTGATCGTTCGGAACTTTGGAAGGGGTCTCCTGAAAAAAATCTGACCGAAGGTTTGAAGAAAACAGGAGGACGGAATAATCGTGGACGCATAACATCTCGTCATATTGGTGGTGGGCATAAGCAACGCTATCGTTTAATTGATTGGGCGCGAACAAAATGGGATATGGAAGCAACGGTTGAGCGGTTAGAATATGACCCAAATCGAACAGCTTTTATTGCTTTGATTGAGTACACAGATGGTGAAAGAGCTTATATTATTGCGCCACAAAGATTAGCTGTTGGTGATAAGGTTATTGCGGGGAATAAGGTTGATGTAAAACCTGGAAATGCAATGCCACTTAAAAATATGCCTGTAGGGACAATCATTCATAATATTGAAATGAAGTCTGGTAAAGGAGCACAAATGGTACGCTCTGCGGGAACATATGCACAGCTTGTAGGTCGGGATCAGGGGTATGCTCAGATTAAGCTTACA
>JAJFGT010000185.1 GCA_021776015.1 Alphaproteobacteria bacterium | reverse complement strand
TGATTGTAAAATAGCGACCATAATCTCGTAAGAAGGATAGATAAGATAATTGATCTAGCCAATCGTTATTATTGACCATTAATGCTTTGTTATCTCCAGTATCATAATTTAAGAACTGTTTGAAGCAGGTGTTTTGAATATGCTTAATATTATTATTGATAGTTTCATCATCAAGAAGAACACGTTGTTCATCTTTGAAAGAAGGGTCTCCAATTTTTGATGTGCCGCCACCCATAAGTGTAATGGGCTTGTGCCCACATTGTTGAAACCAGTAAAGCAGCATGATTTGTATAAGGTTGCCTATATGAAAAGACTGTGCTGTAGCATCAAAGCCTATATAAGCTGTTTGAGACCCTTCCATAAGCTTATTATCTAGAGCCTCAACATCAGAGCATTGATAAAAGAATCCGCGTTCATTGAGAATATTTAAAAAATCTGATTTATATATTTTCGTCATAAGGTATAGTTTATACAAATGGAACAAGAAAAAGTCTATACAGTTATTGGATTGATGTCAGGAACATCTGTGGATGGAATTGATCCCTCGCTGATTCGTACGGATGGCATGGGTTTTGTCGAGCCTTTGGGTTTCATGACGAGTCCTTATAACAAAGAAGAACGTTCTAGAATTAAAGCACAGCTTGGAAAATCTGTTCGAGATGTCGAGGTTGTAGAACTTGAGCGAGAAATCACACTGAAACATGTTCAAATTATCAATGAAATGATTCGAAAATATAAGCCAGAGTCTCTAGAGGTAATAGGGTTTCATGGACAAACAATTTCTCACGATCCAGACCGAGGGCATACACTTCAAATTGGAGATGGCGCACTTTTGGCAAAAGAAGTTGGAATTGACGTTGTTTATGATTTTAGGAGTGAAGATGTTCGAGCAGGAGGGCAGGGGGCACCTTTAATCCCCTTCTATCATCAAGCTTTGTCACGGTATAAAAATTTATCTTTCCCATGCGCATTCTTAAATATTGGAGGCGTGAGTAACGTAACATGGATAGGAAAAGAAACAGACAATATTTTGGCATTTGATTGTGGAGCAGGCAATGCATTAATTGATGATGTTATGTCTCAAAATTTTGGGCAACTGTATGATCATGGGGGGGGGATTGCAAAAAATGGACAGATTGATGATGATATTTTGCAACAATTAATGGATCACCCTTTCTTTGTAAAAAAGCCCCCCAAATCTCTTGATCGGAATGCTTGGGATCTTTCTTGTCTTGAGTCTTTATGCCCCCAAAATAAAGTGGCGACATTGACGGAATTTACAGTGCAAGCGATTCTCAAATCACAAGAGCATATGCCTAAATCTCCACAGGCTTGGTATGTATGTGGGGGAGGGCGTCATAATAAAACAATGATAAAAAACCTCCGTAAAAAACTTGTCGGGGATCTTTATTCTATTGATGAAATAGGGTTAAATGGAGATGCACTTGAAGCAGAAGGATTTGGATATTTAGCGGTGAGATCCCTTAAAAATCTTCCTTTGAGTTTGCCAAGTACAACAGGTGTAAAAACATCGCAAACAGGTGGAATATATAAGAAAGCCGTATAAAATGGGTATTGTTGCAGTTACGGATCAATCTTTAAAAAAAGCAAGTCGCATTATACAAGATGGCGGTCTTGTCGCATTTCCCACAGAAACGGTTTATGGGCTTGGTTGCAATGCCTTGGATAAGGCTGCTGTTGAAAAAGTTTTTCGTACTAAAGGGCGCCCCCCTATTAACCCTTTGATTGTTCATGTTGCTTTTATTGCTGACGCACAAAAAATTGCTAAAATGACGCCTTTAGCCGAACAGATTGCCTTTCATTTTTGGCCTGGGCCTTTAACAATGATTCTACCTCAACGTGAGAATTCAGAAGTATCCGAGCTCTGCACAGCAGGATTAAATACAATTGCTGTACGATTCCCTGAGCATGAAATTGCAAGAAAATTGGTTCAAATGGCCGGTGTGCCTATTGCGGCCCCTAGTGCTAATATATCTGGTGCAATAAGTCCGACGTCTCCTCGCCATGTCTTTGAGAGTTTAGGGGAGAGTGTTGATATGATTTTGGCGGGTGGAGCTTCTCGAATGGGAATTGAATCTACGATTGTTGATGTAACAACAGATATCCCTGTGATTTTGAGGTATGGAAGTATTACAAAAGAGGTATTAGAGGATGTTCTAAAATGTAATGTCCAAGATGGTGTGGCTGGTGAAGACAATGTCCATTCCCTTATTCAGTCTCCTGGACAGCTTTTGAAGCATTATGCCCCTCAGATTCCTTTACGAATGGATGCCGTCGATGTTCATTCTGATGAAGCTCTCCTTGCTTTTGGAAATACAAAATTTATGAGTATCAAGACAGGAGGCAATTTGTCTAGTTTTTCAGATGATCAAATACGAAACTTAAGTGAAAGCACGGATCTTGAAGAGGCAGCTAAGAATCTTTTTTCCTATATGAGAGATCTCGATAATCCAAAATTTAAATCTATTGCTGTTATGAATATTCCGAATGAAGGCGTTGGTGTTGCGATTAATGACCGTCTTTGGCGGGCATCTCAAAAGCCTTGAATTTTTTTGAAGAATTATAAATTGGGGGTCTTATCAATTTATTAGGTGACTTTGCTGTTTTCCCGTTGTAAAAAACGTTAAATTAAGTTTTTAAAATATAAGGAGTATCTCGTGGCTGGATCTGTCAATAAAGTAATTTTAGTAGGAAACTTAGGGAATAATCCTGAGATTAGAACAATGCAATCTGGAGATAAAGTTGCTAGCTTGTCTTTGGCAACGTCTGAGAGTTGGAAAGATAAGGCAACGGGGGAAAGAAAAGAAAAAACAGAATGGCATCGTGTTGTTGTTTTTAATCCTGGGCTTGTAAAGCTCTGTGAAAATTATTTAAAAAAAGGCGCTAAGATTTATATCGAAGGGGAGCTTCAGACACGGAAGTGGGCTGATCAGGCGACAGGGCAGGATAAATATACGACAGAAGTTGTTTTACG
>JAJFGT010000184.1 GCA_021776015.1 Alphaproteobacteria bacterium | reverse complement strand
TTGTTCGCTGGGAAGTTGTGAAATTACAGTACGTGTTTTTTCATCTTCTATCATTTTCAAAGCATCGTTTTCTAATTGAGATGAAAACATCGTAGAGGCTATTTCCATTCTTTTCATTTCAGCCATTGTTAGCTGTGCCTGCATAGGAGGTAGATAAGGTGCCATTCCTTCTTCCCAAAATTTTTCTTCCCACCACTCTTTATAATCTGGCATGAGAACAAAAGTAACAAACGAGTTAACAGCTAATTTTGTCGCTGTATGATTCAAAGTAATACCAAAACAGGTGGCTAATGGTGTCACACATGCAGGGATAAAAGGAGTTGCTGCTATGGATGTTGAAGGGAAAGTTACAAAACCACATATCAAAATAGATATGAAAGATAGAAGTATTTTATGCAGTCTTTTTATCATATCTCTAAATGCCTCCTTTTGATTTCTTGAGTTCAGAGATATTTTGGGCAAAATCTGTTTGCTTCTTCTCTTGTTCCATACGTGTTTCAATAATATCTAAGCGCTCTTGAGTCTCTTCAGACAAAGGTTGCAAATAATCATTTACAAGCTGTGAAAGCATAAGTTCATTACAATGAAGAATTTCCAAACTATCATATAAAGATGCCATTTTATAAGATTGTATTCCGTTGATTAAACGTAAAATATTTTCTTTTGTATCTGTTGTATTTGTTCCAAAACTTGGATTCATAACCATATCGACTAATAGCTTTTTCTGTGCATATGGACTTGGATTAGGACCTAATCTTTCTTGGATTTCATTTACACTCAAACCAGCATCAGATAAAAACTGGCTCTGGAATGGTACGGATGTACTGTTTCCTCCCATCTTATCTGCAAATGTTTTTCGGAAGCAATGTGCAGCAAGAAGCTGTCGAGAGAGAACACTTCGATGATCCATATAAGTGATTTTCACATTATCATTTTCAAACAATGAGAAATCAAGGGGATCAGGTTGATTATCTAAAAATATTTCCATGACTTGAGAGTTTACAGACTCTCGATGAGAAGCATCTAATGTAGATTTTTGTATGCTTGATGCTAAAAGAAACTTACCTTGATCAACATCAGAAGGTGGTGGATTTGTACACATTTTCGACATTGAGCCATTTGATATTAGAGGGTCAGCATATTGACACATTGTTGTAACACGATAGGAAAGAGAATCTGCTGTGGTAGAAGGAGTATATTTATTTCCTAAAGCAGACTCTCGTAAAAAATTGTTATCTTGCTCAAATCTCCTTTTAGAGTCTGCAGAAGCGCCAGAAAGTCCTCCAACCATAGTTGCAAATTGACAATGCTCTTCACTAGGTTGTAATCCTATAATCGATTTAACTTCATTTTTTTTAATAACTCTTTTCCCATTATCCATCATCTGTGATGTCGTCATTGATGCCAAAAGCTCTCCTTGCTTAAAATGACCCTCAGAAATTTGTGATGCCATAGCTCGAAGAGCTTTAATCAAGCCATCTTTCATAAAATTTTGATGTAAAAAATTCATATGAGTTAGTATTCTTGCGGTTATGAACGCCTCAACAGCTACATTTGTTGTCGCATGAGCGGCTATAGCTGGGGCACATGTGTCTAAACTTAAATCAGGACAACTTATCATATTACAGGTGGGTGGGGATGCATAAAGGCATTCACACGCCTGTGCCTTATGTGTAATACTCCACAGAACCAGCTGAATTGAAACAGCGATGATACACACAACAGATCTAAAATAATAATTTTTTAACATGCTATTGATATGCTCCCGTAAATAGAGGTTGAGCTTCCCACTGATCCTGTAATTCTCTTCTATGCAACTCATGGAGTTGCGCCATCATAACGGTTGATCTTTGAAGAGATTTGTACATTTCAAACTTAACCATAAGTTCAATCGCTTCTTTTATTGCGAGCTCTCTCATTAATTCTGTTTTTTCAACAACATGGTCAACATGTGTTTCAGGGGTACTTTGCATTGTTTTTGAAAGAATCTTTAATTGCTGTAAATAACTTGGACGACTATTTGCTCCAATCAAATAATTAGCACCATCAGAACTCACACCTAGTTTATTTAATATAGCACGTATTGCAGATCCAGATTGAGGGTTTCCCTCTACTTTTAATGCCACAATTGAATCAAAACTGTATTCTGCAATGGCTTGCAAGGCGGCTAATCTCTGTATTTCATCTAATTCATCAAGACTCCCATATTCTTGTAAATCACTAGGAGTTAAACGTGTCAATGTTGTATCATTGTATAAATTTGTTTTAAGCGCAAAAACATCTTCTTCATCAGCAGTTAATGTCAAGTTTCCCACATCAATAGCAAGGGTTCCTTTTCCAAGTAATGTTGCAGGATCAATATCAGCACCAAAACGACGGTCATCAGTTCCTGTCGCATAACTTACTAATGCCCCCTGCATTTCTTCATCATCAAAATATCGAGAACTTGCTAATTCAAAACGAACCTCCCTATCTTCATCTGGTCCAAGAGAGGCTATATCACCAGGAAGACCCATAGAGCGATGAAGGCCTTGCTGTGTAAACGATTCTAGTGCTCCTTTACTTTTTGTATCACTCCCCGTCATAGACGTCGTAGCCGAAATAAAATTACATGTTTGTTCATAAGGCATTACATCCATTATAGATTGATACTTGTCTTCTTGAATTGCTGTTTGAGCACCATATGTTTGGTGAGCTGTATTCATATTCGAATTCATTTCCATCCAAACCTTTTGATCACTCAACGTAACCTGTTCAGAAAAGGCACCCAGAGCAGGCCACCACACCTGTCGAACCAAATACTCATTAATATATTGATCAACAAGAACAAAAAAAGCTGCTTGAAGAAATAATATGATTGATGTTACCGTTGCTGCATGTAGAGAATTGTTAACTGCACACGGGCAGTCATGACACCCACACGCTTGTGCAGAATGAGGGTAAAAGATAGATAGAGATAATACAAAAACCAGCATTAAAAACTGTATTCTCATTTTATTTTCTCTTTTCATACTTGATCCCCTTTCTTCATCAACTTTTCTTCCCATTTTTTGAAACGGCAAGAAGTGCGGCATTCGCCTTTGCTCTCTGCTCCTTCAATCTAAGCCCTAGATAAAGACTTAAATTACGTGTTTCCTGAGCCCAAATATCTTTATACTGATCCATCAACATAAACTCTGTCGCAAGTGTCATTGCCTCATGAGATAATAGAGCTGACTCATGAGTCATTTGATCAACGGCTATGGATTTAGGATTTTTGTGAGGAACCATCATCATATCCATTTGAGCATGAAGACTTGGGTTAAATCTTGGCCCAGCCGCTATTTTTCCTTCATATCTATAATCAATTTCTGTTGGATCCATCCCAGTATTGGTTAAAGCCTCTCGTTGCTCTGGCATAAGAGGTGCCGCCCCTGGCGTCGTCAGAGAAGCATAGGAGACAATAGAGTCTTTACAAAAGGCAGCATATTGCCAATATCCATAGACATCAAGAAGCTGTCTCTTGCGAGAACTATCTTCATAATAATCATCTGGCAATAGAGATACATCCAGCCCTCCACAAACATAATCGATATAGACCTGTAACTCATCTGATCGCCCTCCAACTGTCAAATTAGAAAAATGACTTACTGGATCAATATCAGCATGTGAAGTTGGACTAAGTGGCGCGGTGCAAATACCTTGAAGAGCTCCTCCCATATCATCACTCGTGCATGTATTATTGATATGGTAATCGTAAAGAGATAGGCTATGTGACGCTGAACTATATTGAGAAGGAGACCCTGGCATTGATAATTGATTTCCAAGCGAAGACTGTAATAACTCTCTTTTTGTTGCTTCCGATCTAAATGACGAGCTCAAGAACCGTGATCCTTGCGTAATACGATTACAAATCTCTTCTGATGGTTGGAGGTTCGCCACAGTCTCATTTTTAAGTCTTTGAATCTCTAGCTTTGCGAGTTCTGTCTGGTGTTGGGTTATCATGGTTGAATATTCTTCCATAGATTTCATATCCCCCACTGTCCATTGCTCAGCCATGGTCTTTAAAACGGGATAAATCGTATTTGGTAGAAAGTCCAATTCCATCCAAGTTTCAAACAAAAACATCTGATAGGCAAAATTAGCAGTAATACTCCCAATAGTAAGGCCATTATTAGTAGGGATACACATAGCACGTGCCACGGAGATATTCGTGGAAAAAATGATAATAAAGAGCAAACAAAACTTACGAATAGTCATGATAAATTATAATACTTTCCAACAACCATAATTAAATTTAATACTCAGATAGTCTAACATAAAAAAGCATCTCATTACCAATTCAAAGAACGTTTATCCTTATTATCTTTCACTTAAAGATTGATTTAGAGTTTTTATAAAGGGCTTTAATAGATATTCCATGACTGTTTTTTTACCTGTCAGAATATCAACTTGAGCTTCCATTCCTGTTGTAATAGGCAGAATTTCGCCTTTGCGAATAAGTTCTGTTTGATCTGTTTGAATTCTTACTCGGTAAAAGGTTTCCCCCTGTTCATCCGTAATAGTATCAGGAGAAATTGAAATCAATTCACCATCAAGCCCTCCATAAATAGAAAAATCATAGGCTGTAATTTTTACCATGGCTTTCTGACCCACACGATCAGCGATACGAGGACGTAAAAATGCAATATCAGAGGGTTTTATTTTAGCTTCAACAAATAAAGGCTCACCTTCTGGTACAATTTGTACAATGGGTTGACCTGGCTGTACGACCCCCCCTTTCGTATTCACAGTTATATCATGTATTATTCCATTTACAGGAGACGTGATTTCAGTTTGATCTTTTCTATCCCTTAATCCTGAAAGAGTTTCTTTTAGGGAGTAAACCTCTATTGTTTTTTCAGAAAGCTCTCGTTGTGCTTCAGCAATTGCCGATGATTCCAGTTCATCAATTCTAGACTGGGCTTCTTTTACGGCAGAATCTGCACGAGGCGCAGATTGACGTAGACCATTGAGCTCTGTCATCTGTTCTCGAATACCTCGCTCAAGCTGTATCAATTCGATCTGAGGGGCAGAACCTCGAGCGACAAGAGGTTCAATCATTGATTTTTCTTTTTGGGAGAGAGCAATAACTTTATTCAAATCTGACATACGAGATCGAAGCTCAACAATCTCTTGCTCTCTTTGTGCAAGCTGCTGTTTTAAAACATTTCCTTGCTCTTTTATCCGATTTTTATTCGCTTGAAATGTTTTAATTTCTTCCGCAACAGATTCGGGCGCTCCTTCACGAACATTCGGTGGAAAAGATACTGTATTAGAACCATCAACAGCCGCTTGTAACCGTGTAACTGTTGCCAATAAACCTAAATAACGGGATTTATTAGACTCTAAATCAGAACTTGCAGCAATATCTCTCAGACGAACCAATCGCTGGCCTTCTTTAACACGCTCTCCCTTAGTTACAAAAAACTCTTCTACAATTCCAGATTCCAAACTTGCGACTTCTTGCAATTCACTAGAAGGGATAATTTTTCCAAACCCACGTGTAACTTCATCCAAGGTGGCAAAACTAGCCCAAGCAATAAAACTAATAAAAAGAAGTGTTATCACCATAAGAATAATATGACGAGACAAAGGAAGGTCTTCATCTGTTACAAAGAAACGTTCTGATTTTGCTTGGATTTTTTCAAGCTGTGTATCCGCCCATGTTTTACGAATAGCCTGCCAATCTTCATGAGAGTTCACACTTAAATCAACAGTTGCTTTTCCACCCTCAGGAATTACTTGATCTGGTTTTTTTTTCGTGCTCATCCCATAATCCTCTATTCTTTAAATATCTGTATTCTCAGCTTGTGTTCCATATTGGCGTGCCTGTAACTTACTAATCACCTCGTCTTTAGGGCCAAATGCTACTAAACGTCCCCGATCAATAAGAATCAATTTATCAACAAGACTTAACATGGCCCCTTTATGAGTAATTAATAATACAGTCTTATTCGCTGTGATTTTTTCAAGGCGTTGCCTCAGTCTATTTTCAGATGCAGGGTCCATAGAGGCTGTCGGTTCATCAAGAACCATAACAGGGGGATCATATAGCAATGACCTTGCAATGGCGACGGCTTGCCGTTGACCTCCAGATAAAGCTTCTCCTCGCTCACCGACTTGTGTATCTAAACCTGCCTCTGTATCTCTTAAAAATTCTGTGACACCAGCAAGTTCCGCAGCTCGCAAGACAGCGCGATCTGGAGCTGTTTCATGTCCCATTGTAATATTTTCACGAACACTCCCAAAAAAGAGTTGCTCACCCTGCTGGACACCTCCAATATTACGACGCAAATCTCCTGGATCAATTTGACGAACATCTGTTCCATCGACAAGAACAGCACCACTTTCAGGTTGATAGAGATTTAAAAGCAGCCGTTCAATTGTTGTTTTTCCAGATCCCACAGAACCAATGACTCCAACATGATCCCCTGGATTAATTGTAAAGCTCATTCCATTAACAGCAGGACGTGTTTGCCCAGGATAACGAAAGACAACATCTTTAAACTCAATTTTACCTTCTACGCGAGGAATGGAAACAAAATGTTTCCCAAGAGGTCTCTCAACAGGTTTACTCATTAAATCTTCAAGCTGATGTAAGGATTGCCAGCTCTGATTAAATCGTGTTAAGAGTCCCGCAACTTGTGCCAATGGTGCCATAGCTCGCCCTGATAAAATTACACATGCAATCAAAGCCCCCATCGAGATCACACCATTACTAATCAAATAAACACCAGCGACTACAATTCCTGCACTAACAATTTGCTGAATATAGACAGAATAGTTCAGGGCAAGTGCGGATATACGCCTTGCTTTGACCGAGGTTTGAGACGCTTTTTCAGTTAACTCTTCCCATTTTCGTTGAGTATGTCCTTCGGCAGCTTGCGTTTTTATAGCCTCAAGTCCACTAATTGTCTCAAACAAAAGAGCATTTTTTAAAGCATTTTCATGAAGAGATTCTTTAATAATCTTTTCCATTGGTTTTTGAAAGAGCCACCCACCTCCAATGACAAGAGGAAGAGCAAGGAGAGGAACAAAGGCAATGGGTCCGCCAATGATGGCAATAATAATAATAAAGAAGATTGTAAAAG
>JAJFGT010000183.1 GCA_021776015.1 Alphaproteobacteria bacterium | reverse complement strand
AGTATAAAACGGTGTAGATTATGGTGCAGATAATTACAATAACTTAAGAGATTATTTCGATTTATAAAAAATTAAGCTTTCTCTTTTTGTCCAAAGTAAATTGCGAGGCTTGTGAAAATGATACTGCATCCTGCGGGTGCGCTGACCATTAGCAAGTTTTCAAATGCACCATTTTTAAACATATAAATGTAAATGATCGTGCTTACAGCAACACCGATGCTGACCAAAGCATCTGTCTTACGGTTTTTAATTTTTGGATGACTAAAGGCCGCATATAGGTACACAGGTACAAGAACAAATAAGAGGCTCACCGCATCAAAAACAAATACAATGACATCACTAATCGTAAGAGCAAGAACACTCATCCCAGCCAAAACAAGCGCTATGACAATCTGTGAAAATTTAATATAGCTTTCACGCTCCCCTGTCACACGTTCGGGCATAAAATTCTTACCCAATGTAGACGCCACAAGATAGCAATACGTGTCCAATGTCGACATACAAATCGCCATAACAACAACAGCAATAAAGGCCAGCAAAGCAGGGTGAATAAAGTCCCCTTTAAAGATTTCATAGAAAGCATTATCGGCACTAATGCCCTCTCCCATAAAGGGTGCACTTGCCATTCCAAGGAAAATAAGGCTCAGTGTCATGACAATAAGGAAAAGCCCTGCGGTGGGGAAACTGTACCGTATAACTGAATCATTACGTGCAGAGAACACTCTTTGCCATGTTTCTGCACTCCCTAAGACCAAGAGAAAACCTATGAGAGCCAATCCGACGGATGAGTTCAAGCCGAGTGATGTAATGGATGAAAAATCCATGACGACTTCTCTGGGTGGTGCAAAAAAGAAGGGTGTCAGGATCAAGGCAATAATCAAAAAGAACTGAACAGCATCTGTCTTTACCACCGTACTATACCCCCCAAAATAGAGATAAAAGCCGACAACACATGCCACACAGGCAATCCCTACCCATGCATCGACATCAAGAACAACTGAGAATACATTGCCTGCAACGAACAGCTGTACGGCAATCATCATAAGGGCAAAGAAGATAATAATAATGGCTGTCGTGCGTTCAGTAATGACGCCGTAGCGCGTTCGAAGCATCTCACCAATGGTTACGTAGTCATTATCTTTGGCAATTTTTCGTACGGAAGGACCAATGTACGTATAAATCAACAAACCCAACATAGCCCCTACAAAAAGCCATAAGCCTCCGTATCCTGTTGCGACACCAAACCCAAACCAGAAAATAACACCCATACCATCACGAAAACTGGTGGCAAGGGAACCAATTGTTGGGATATAACCCACATCACGATTACCGATGACAAACCCCTGATGTGTCTGGTTACGGCTTGCGATAATCCCCACAACGATCATAGCAACAAAATATAGAACGATAGCAATAAACGCTATAATCTGTACATCAAACACAGGATCCTCCAAATCTAGAATAATATTCACTCATTATATGTCTGTATATAAACATAGACACTTTAAGATTAAAAAGAAATAACGCTGCACATGTTTTTCTTAAATATTTTGGAGAAGATGAAGGTTACCGTGATGTCTAATGCAAAGGCAAGCAGGGACAAATTGATAATTCCAAAAATGACCTTTGGCATATCATACAATGATCCTGCTTTGAGAATATAGTGCCCCAATCCCGCTTCAGCATTCACAAATTCACCGATGAATGCGCCTAAAATTGCAAAACCTATACTCATTTTTATGCCCGTTATAACCCAGTGCAATGAGCCAGGTATAATAATCTTCTTTATAATATCCCAATGTTGCGCCCCTAAGCTTTTTGCAAAAAACAAGTGCTTATCAGCTGTCGATTTTGCCCCTTCATAGGATTGAATAACAGTCACAAGAAAAACACCAAAGCCCGCCATAATCACTTTGGAGAGCAACCCAATGCCAAACCAAATAATCAACATCGGCGCAATAGCAAAGATAGGGATGGCTCCCAGCGCAATAATATAGGGTTTGGCAATGCGTTCAAATCGTCCATTCCCCCACATAAAAAGACCAAGAACAATCCCCAGGAGACCCCCAATAATGAGTCCTAAAACAACCTCTAATGTTGTAACCCCTATATCATACCAAATGTCATAGGAGAGATACGCCTCAAACGCTTTTTGAACAACAAGCGAGGGGGATGCAAAAAGAAACTGTAATTTTCTATCGCCATAAACAAACCACTCCCAAAATCCTAAAAAAAGGATTAAAGGGGACGCGATCAGGAGTGTGTTTTTGAACCTATCCAGCATAGTCTTTTTCTTTTGGTAAAATACAAAAAAATGCATTCATAACAGCATCAAAAGAGATATCTTCTTTTTTAAAGCTTTGGGCAATATTCGCTGGTCTTGGTGTTAATAATATAATCTTATCCGCTAAAAAAACGGCTTCTTCTACAGAATGCGTAACAATGATCCCTCCCGCTTTTTTCTCTCTGACATACTGTTTAATGATTTTTGCTAAACGTTGTCTTTCTGATACATCCAAATTACTTAAAGGCTCATCCATTAAAAGAAGTTTAGGTTCCAGAGCTAATGTCCGTGCCAATGCAACACGCTGACGCATCCCACCTGATAATGTATTAGGATAAACTTCTGAAAAATCAGATAGCCTGACCATGTCCAAATACTTTTTAGATCGTTCTTGAATCTCTTCTTTTGAAAAATGATGGAATTCTAGTCCAAGACCAACATTCTCAATAACAGTCCGCCAAGGTAACAACAGATTATCTTGTGTCATATAACCAATATCAGAGCCCGGTCTATTGATTGTTGTTTCAACTTGCCCAGTGGAGGACTCTAATAACCCTGTCAAAATATTTAAAAGGGTCGTCTTCCCACATCCACTTGTTCCCAAAATACAAAGAATTTCACCGGATTTAAGATCAAAAGAAATATTATTTAGAACGGAAAGATGTTTCTGATCATCTCCGTCAAAAGCATGACCTATCCTATTAGCTTTCAGCAGGGAGGACATCATTCACTCTCCTTGGCTTTCATTGCAAA
>JAJFGT010000182.1 GCA_021776015.1 Alphaproteobacteria bacterium | reverse complement strand
ATAGCCCGTTGTCTGAATTTGCTGTTCTTGGGTTTGAGTATGGTTATAGTTTAGCAGATCCCGATGCATTAGTGATTTGGGAGGCGCAATTTGGAGATTTTGTAAATGGAGCTCAAGTTATTATTGATCAGTTCATTGCCTCTTCAGAAACAAAATGGCTCCGTATGTCGGGACTTGTGATGTTGCTTCCTCATGGATCAGAAGGGCAGGGGCCTGAACATTCTTCTGCTCGTCCAGAACGTTTTTTACAATTATGTGCTGAAGATAATATGCAAGTTTGTAATCTTACAACACCAGCTAATTATTTTCATGCCCTTCGCCGTCAAATGCATAGGGATTTTAGAAAACCCTTGATTGTTATGACTCCTAAATCATTGTTACGTCACAAGCTGTCCGTGTCTCCTGCAAGTATGATGACAGGAGAGAGTACATTCCACAGGATTTTATGGGATGATGCTAAAGATACATTAAAGTCAGAATCTAAAATCAAGCGTGTAGTCTTATGTTCTGGAAAAGTTTATTACGATTTATATGAAGAGCGGCAAAAAAGAAAAATAGATAATGTTGAAATTATTCGTATTGAACAACTCTATCCCTTTCCACATGGGATATTGGTTAAGAACCTTAAGCCCTATAAAAATGCAGATTTTGTATGGTGTCAGGAAGAACCCAAAAATCAAGGTTACTGGTCTTTTGTGGAGCCTCTTTTAGAGGAATCTCTTAAGGAAGCTAAACTAAAATGTAATCGTGCTCGCTATGTAGGACGAGCACCAGGGGCATCCCCTGCCACAGGATTAATGAAAACACATCAAATGGAGCAAAATAAGCTTGTAGATGAAGCGTTAACTCTCACTTGATTTTAAACACGAAAAAGATGACATTAGACAACATTAAATAGTATGAAAGAAGGACATATCTCATGACACAAATTTTTGTTCCAACGCTTGGTGAATCCGTTACAGAAGCCACTGTGGCCCAGTGGTTAAAGAAAGAAGGAGATTCTGTGAAGGCAGATGAACCTATTCTTGAACTTGAAACGGATAAAGTGACATTAGAAGTGAATGCTCCTGATTCTGGTGTTATTGCAAAAATCACAGTAAAGGAAGGCGAAAATGTAGGCGTTGGAGCTCTCCTTGGTGAAATCCAAGTTGGTGGAAAAACAACTGCTCCTGCAGCAAATGATGTCTCTAAAAATAAAGAGACAACAGAAGAACCTCTCTCTGTCGTCTCATCGGAACCAAAAACTCCGTCACAAACACTCTCTATGGCGCTTTCTCCTGCAGTTCGTAAATTAGTTAATGATAATGATCTTGATCCTTCAAATATTGTAGGAACAGGAAAAGATGGACGGCTTACAAAAGGAGATGTCCTCGCCGTATTGGATCAAGGCGAAGACTTGGAAAGCTCCCCTCCGAAAGCTCCTATACCATCATCAAACGGTTCTTCTGGTTCTTCTTTGGGTCAAAGTGACGGTGGTGTTCGTGAAGAACGGGTCAAAATGACACGCCTTCGTCAAACTGTTGCAACACGTTTAAAGGATGCACAAAACACAGCTGCTATTTTGACAACATTTAATGAAGTTGATATGAGCGCTGTTATTGATCTTCGTAAGCAGTATAAAGAAATCTTTGAAAAAAAATACGGCATAAAATTAGGTTTTATGTCGTTCTTTATCAAAGCCACAGTAAATGCCCTTAAAGAATTTCCTATTGTGAATGCTGAAATTGATGAAACAGATATCGTCTATAAAAACTATTACAACATTAGTGTTGCTGTGAGCACACCTCAAGGGCTTGTTGTTCCTGTTATTCGGGATTGTGATAAAAAATCTATGGCTGAAATTGAATCTGATATTGTGGCGCTTGGAACTAAGGCACGTGAAGGAAAAATCTCTGTCGATGATATGAAGGGAGGGACATTTACTATCACAAATGGAGGAGTCTTTGGATCTTTGCTATCAACGCCGATTTTAAATACACCACAAGCTGCTATTTTGGGAATGCATAAAATACAAAAACGTCCTATGGTTATGGCTGATGGTTCTATTGAAGCGCGTCCCATGATGTATTTGGCACTCTCTTATGATCATCGTATTGTTGATGGACGAGAAAGTGTGTCCTTTGTGATGCGAGTTAAAGAAGCCTTAGAAGATCCTCAACGGCTATTATTGGATATTTAATCCCTTATGTTTTTTATCCTTGCAGCACTTCTTGGTGAAATTAGCTTTATGCTATTGAGCATATACAATAAGCGTATGCGGAATAAAGATGCTCACCCTTCTTCTCTGCTTGCTGTATATGGTTTAACCTCGCCTGTTTGGGTTTGTTTAGCATTGTATTTCATTATGTCTGGGCAAGTTATTTGGACACCCTATTATATTCTTATCTTGGGTATATGGTTGCTCGTTAATTTCTTTTTTAATTATGGCGCTATTTATTTAACACGTTTTCAGAGTTTGAGTGAAGGTGCAGGGTATAAATTTGGAATTTCTTTATTATTGGCATGGGTTGTTGATATGTTTTTCTTTGAACCTCTTGTCGGTGTTGAGCAATCTATTGCTATTATTTCTTGTTTGGTGGGAGGTGTGTGGCTCAGTTTAAATCGTGATAAAACTTCTCAACCAGATCGAACAATTCCTTTGTGGCATCGTGTTGGATTTATTACATTTTTATCTTTTCTCGAAATTATAATGTATACGACCTATAAGATAGGTGCTCATATTCAAGACTCTCCTATTATTCATCTTTCATTGGCGCACGCTGTTCTCATTCCTGTATTTTTTATGGTGGGGTATAAGCATCTACGGATAGATACTCAAAAAGGATATATTATTCCACGATATATGTGGCTTATAGCCGCTCTTCTGATATTTGGATCTTTTGCAGAAACTTATGCAATATATGGGCTTCCTATTACTTTCTTGATTATGTTCTATCTTATTCGCTCTAGTGTATTTGCTGTTCATGACATGTATACAAAAGAACTTCAATGCTCTGTTGTTAATGTAGGGGCTATTGCAATGATTCTAGGTGGCATTGTTTATATGAGTTATCTCAGGGTATAATTTCTTTCAAAATCGAATAGGCTATGCTTGCTCACAGTGTTTTCTTTAAATTCTATTTTGAATGCAGCTTTTTGTATATAAAATTAATGGTAGAATTAAACATATAGTATTTAGAATTATCCAAATTGATACAATGGCATCAAAGCTTAAATATGAAATACGGTCAGCGATTTTATCAAAGTCACCAAATCCATGAGAACCTTTTTGTTGGTAATAAGCTAAACGATAGGCTTCACTTTTGAGGAGCCCGTAAGCGTTAACAAATACTTGAAAAATCATAGCAAATCCAAAGAAAGAGTTTAAAAAGCGTTCAAGATCTCCTCGAGGGGCAAGATTGAACAAAGCCCTGTAGAGAAAGAAAGAGGCAACCAAAGACTCAAAAGCAGGCCCCATAAAGTCGAGAAGAGCAGTATGATGTTGATTAAAGACAAGTGTAATATTTAAAATACATAGTAAAACAATTCCTAACTGGAGTTTTTTATGACCTTTTAATATCCAGAAGCCATATCCCATTATAAACCAGATGGTTATGACGATAGGAATTTTTTGTCCTGATAGAGCCCATGACATTCCTCCACCATGTTCAAAATCAAATGTTGGAAGAGTTGGATATCCATAAAACCACATGAAAACAGTATGCCCAATTTCATGGAAAAATATTGCCATATAGTTTAGGCCAGTACCGATCCAACTAAGAGGAAAACCAGTAGCCCATGACCAATATTCACCAAAAACCCATGTATAAAAAGGGATGTTAGCAAGAATCGCAAATACCAGCCCCAAAAGCATAATTTTGGATGTTGAAAGTTTATAAGAATGCATTAAATAAAAGTACGAATGGTAACATTTTTTAAACCTAGAGCCTTTATTGAGCATAGTTTTATATACTACTCACTAATATTATTAAATACATTTGCTTTGTTGTCTAGAAATGTATTGGAAATATCAGAGGCTTGCATAATAAAAGCATTCTTTGTACCTTATGATGGATAATATTTCTGATGGAAATGTTATCTTAAAATGTCAGAAGGGTTTCAACTTTTATAAAATAGAAATAAAATTATTATGAGTTCAGATATTCTAAAAGATCGGCATGTGATCTTTGAAATTCTAGAAATAGGAGCCTATATAAAGATTACAGCAATGGACACTCAATCTTTAACGGAGATATCTATTCAAGGGCCAGCTCAAACACCCAAAAATATTCTTAAAAATAATGCTCTTCGTCGTCTTAAATATGTTCTTGAAAAGAAAAATATAATCCCTCGAGACTAAGTGTATGAAAGAAAATATTGAAATTGGACAATAAATCCTTATAGTACAGGCTCGACAATACGTCGTATACCAAGAAAGAGAGATTATGGCTAAAGAAGATTTGATGGAATTTAAGGGTGTTGTAACAGAGATTCTGCCCAATGCGATGTTTCGCGTTACCCTTGAGAATGAACATATCATTCTTTGCCATACAGCTGGAAAAATGCGAAAGAATCGTATCCGTGTTTTACAAGGAGATACGGTGATTGTTGAAATGACGCCTTACGATTTGACAAAAGGTCGTATTATTTTCCGTGAAAAATAAGACTATGCCTCACGCACCTCTCATTCTTGCCTCAGCATCTCCAAGACGCTTAGAATTGTTGGCACGTGTGGGAGTGATTCCCTCTCAAGTTATTCCGGCAGATATCGACGAGAGTGAGCATGCTAAAGAACTTCCTCGAGATCTTGCTCTTCGGCTTTCTAAAGAAAAAGCTTTTAAAATTTATACTGATCATAAAGATACACCTTCTTTTATTCTCGCTGCGGATACAGTTGTTGCGTGTGGACGACGTATCTTACCAAAAGGTGAGAGTAAAAAAGATGCTTATGAATGTCTAAATATTTTGAGTGGTCGTTCTCACCGTATCTATGGAGGGATTTGTTTGATAACACCAGATGGTGAGATACATAATCGTTGTATTGAAACACGCGTTAAGTTTAAACGTCTCTCTTCTTTAGAGATTGAGGCCTATGTTTCAAGTGGTGAGTGGGAAGGTAAAGCTGGAGCATACGGAATACAGGGTTCTGCCGAATCCTTTGTGAAATCAATACAGGGGTCTCATTCAAATATTGTGGGTCTATCTCTCTATGATACAATGAATCTTCTGAATGGACTTGGTTTTT
>JAJFGT010000181.1 GCA_021776015.1 Alphaproteobacteria bacterium | reverse complement strand
TAAAAATCCCACAAAAACTTTGGGCAGGACGACGAAACACTCTTCAAGTTGGTTATACAGGTTCCCTTCATGCAGGAAGAGGCATGGAAGTCATGGTGAATGTTGCCCGCCTTATCCCTGAGATGGACTTTCACATCATTGGAGGCCGTCAAGCCGATCAAGAAGAATGGAAGAAAAAAAATCTGCCATCTAATTTATTTATGCACGGTTCTAAACCTCATTCTGAAATCCCTTCATTCTTGGCTAAATTCGATATTGTATTAGCACCATACCAACCCAAAATTCATATTCAAACGAATGCTGATATATCGCGATGGATTTCTCCGATGAAATTGTTTGAATATATGGCGGCAACAAAACCTATTATATGCTCAGACATCCCTGCTCTTCGAGAAATCATTACGCATGGTCGAAATGGAATTATGGTCTCTCCAGATGATCCTACAGCATGGGTGGAGGCTTTATGTAACCTTTCAAAATCAGCGTCCTACAGAGACGCTTTAGCTCAGGAAGGTATGAGTGATATTCAAAAATATTTTAGTTGGAATATTCGCGCAGATAACATCCTTAAGTTCATTAAAACTCATGGTCATCTACAATAAAAATTTATTATTTAAACTCGAATAATTTAATTTCTAGCCCAATGGAGTCATTCGTGTCCAGATTGCGGGCATTCTTTGTGTTATCTTGAAAAATGCTGACCACACCATCTCCATAGCGATCTCGTGTAGAGACATCTTGTGCCCCTCTATCGAGACGATCACGCTCTACAGCCATACCGTAAAGAGACTCTAATTCTCTTTCATCAAGTTGTTCTTGGGATGCAGGTTTTTGAGAAGAAAAAGAATCAGCAAGAGCTGCTGAGCCCATAATATTTAAAAAAGAGAGCGCTAGAACAACCCCAAATATGTAGCGATTTAATATCATAATGAAAGTCCTATTCTCCACTCTATAAGTTTCTAGAATTTTATCTTCTAAGAAGGTTGTACCTCATAAAAGAGAAAAGAGAAACAAAAAAATGGCGCGAGCGACGGGACTTGAACCCGCGACCTCCGCCGTGACAGGGCGGCGTTCTAAACCAACTGAACTACGCCCGCGTAAGAGAGTTTATTCAGGCCGCCAACTGCGACGGGTTCTTTATGTAGTCCATTTTTAAAGATTCTGCAACATCTTTATTTGTAATTTTTCCATGACATACATTAAGCCCTTCTCTAAAGGCCGTATCTTCCAGCATACACGCTTTCCAGCCCTTATTAGCAAGCTTAAGGGCATAGGGCAAAACAACATGATTCAGCGCTAAGGCAGAACTCAAAGGAACGGCTCCAGGCATATTTGCTACACAATAATGAATAATGCCTTCTACTTCATAAATGGGATTATCATGAGTCGTTGCATGACTGGTTTCAAAGCATCCGCCTTGGTCAATGGCAATATCGACCAACACAGCCCCTTTTTTCATTGTTTTTAGCATATCTTTTGTTACAAGCTTAGGTGCAGCAGCTCCTGGAATAAGAACAGCCCCAATCACTAGGTCTGATTCTTTTAAAACACTGACAAGAGTTTCTCTGTCAGAGAACAAAACTGTCACTTTGTCTCCAAAATAGTCCTCTAACATTTGTATTTTTTCTTCTGATCTCTCGAGAATTGTAACATTAGCGCCCATGCCAACGGCAACATCCGCAGCATTAAAACCAGAAATTCCTCCTCCTATCACTAAAACCTTAGCTGGACTGGCGCCTGAAACTCCACCCATAAGGCGGCCTAATCCTCCACAATGCTTTTGTAGGAAATGAGAGCCTTCTTGTACAGATAAACGCCCTGCAACGACACTCATGGGCTCAAGAAGAGGCAAACCTCGCCCCTTCTCTCCTGTGACTGTTTCATAAGCAATGGCAACACAATTAGAATCAATTAATGCCTGAGCTTGTTTAGGATCGGGAGCAAGATGAAGATAGGTAAACAAAATTTGCCCTTCTCGTAACATTGCACATTCATGCAATTGAGGTTCTTTAACCTTTATAATCATCTCAGATGTTTGAAAAATTTCTTCAGCTGTTTTAAGGATTTTAGCACCGGCATTACGATAATCATCATCGCTAAATCCTATAGATAGACCTGCATTTGTTTCAATATTTACTTCATGTCCTTGGGCAACAAATTCTCTAACAGACAATGGGACAAGTCCCACACGATATTCTTGAATTTTAATTTCTTTTGGAACACCTATAATCATGAAAAAACCCTCATATTTGTTATTAATATGAGGGTTATATCAGTCTTTTGCGTAGAATTCTATAATTTTAGGAGTTAGTGTAACCCTAACACTGGAGTAGTTGAAGGTGCAATTTGCTGTGACCAATCTAATGCATGCGGAGAATATTCAGCTGTTAAGCTCATATCAAAATTAGGATTAACTTGTGCTTGCCAGCCGTGTCCAGGTTTATAATTTGCTGCCATTCTTCTCTCCTATACTCTTCTGTTATTCTTTAGTCTCTCTTATCATAAACAGTAAATATTAAAGAAACGTTAAGGAAAGAAAGAAGGCTCAATTTTTAAAGTTTTTAGGGTTTACAATTAAGAGGATAAACACTTTTCAGCCACCATTTAGGGAATTCTTTTGAAGTTTTTATCTGCGCTTGTTGTAGATCACTTTGATTCTCAAATATTGCAAAACAACTGCTTCCAGATCCATTCATTTGAGCCTTTAGACATCCATCCTGTCCTTGTAAAGTTTTAAGGCAAATCTTAATTTCTGGATAAAGTGCTATTGCTGTCTCTTCTAAATCATTTGCTGTATGTATTGAGTTCGGCTTATAGGCATTAAAAATTTCTGCTGTTGAGCACACTCTATTCGGCCAAACTAAAAGGAGATATTTATTGTTACATTTTATCTTTTCTTGAGGTTCTCTTAAAATTTCCCCTCGTCCTGATACATGTGTCAATCTTTGGCGAATACAGACTGGAATTTCGCTTCCAATCTCTAGTCCCATCTCACATAATTGTTTTTCAGAGAGATTTCTTTTGAACCAATCATTTAAGCCTAAAAGAACCGCTGCCGCGTCACTTGACCCTCCTCCGAGCCCCGCACCAGAGGGCAAGTTTTTTATTAAATGAATGGACAGCTCCAGCTTAACATTCTCTTTTTGGGAAAAGAGTTGAGCCGCTTTCACCAGTAAATCCTGTTTCATATCTTTGGGGACATGATGAGCGAATTCACCAGAGACTTTATACTCAAAACATGGGGATTTTTTAAGTTCAATTTCATCCCCAATATTTAAGAATCCCATCAGACTCTCTAAATCATGATATCCATCTGATCTTTTTCCTAAGATATGAAGATGGTAATTTATTTTTGCAGGCGCAAATAGCTTAACCACAGACACACACAATTGCTTGTGCGGCAATTCCTTCTCCTCGCCCTGTAAAACCAAGCTGTTCTGTGGTGGTGGCTTTGATATTCACATCAGACTTATCAATCTTTAATAAAGTTGCAATCTTGTCTTGCATTTTATCTCTGTGAGGACCAATTTTAGGCGCTTCACAAATAATAGTGAGGTCAACATTTTGGAGAGCATATCCGCCCTCTTCCATCCATTTGACGGCTTCTTTTACAAAAAGAGAGGAATCAGCATCTTTCCAACGTGCATCCTGTGGAGAAAAATGCTGTCCAATATCTCCTCGCCCAATGGCACCTAAAATAGCATCAACTAAAGCATGAAGAGCCACGTCTGCATCAGAATGTCCTTTAAGCTTGAAGTCACAAGGAATAAGTATCCCTCCCAAAACAACACCGTCTCCAGCTATCAATTGATGAACATCAAAGCCTTGACCAACTCTTATTTTTTGACTCATATTTTTAGCTCTCTTGTAATCGTCGGTTGTTGTTATTTTAAAAAGATTTTCATCTCCCTCAATCATTTTAACAGGGATATCATTCTGCTCCATGACTTGTGCCTCATCTGTGACAGAACCACATCTTTCATACGCAGTTAAAAGAGTATCTAAATGAAACCCCTGAGGCGTTTGAATGCGTTTCAATTGAGAACGATCTAATGTCTTCTCTACGTACTCATCTCCCTGTTTTATAGTATCCGTACACATGAGAGCAGGAATAACAGCCTGTTCTGTTTTCAGAGAACGAATAACACTATCAATCATAGAAGAAGAAACAAACGGGCGTGCGGCATCATGAATAAGAACATAATCTGCGCCTTGTTTTTTCAAAGCTTTCAGACCAGCCTTAACGGATTCGCTCCGTGTCTGCCCTCCTTCAATAGGAGAGAGGCATTCATAGCCTTCAAGAAGAGGGTCATATAAGTGTCTATGTTTAGGAGAGACCACCAACTGAACAGATTTAATTTCCTGATGATCAATGAATGTTTGAAGGGAATACTCTAGGATCGTGCGTCCTGATAAAGAGAGATATTGCTTTGGAATATAAGATTCAAGCCTTGATCCATGACCAGCTGCAACGATAAGAGCATAAATATTCATAGTAAATTCTAATTTTATCCCTATACATATTACGATAAATAGTGTTTTATATTTATATATATAGGACAAAAACACTTGCTCTTGCAAAGAATTTAATACAAAGGAGCCCTATTGATGACTCAAGAAGATGACAGAGACCTATGGCTATATGCCACACGAGGGGCTACACCTCTTCATGAGGTTACAGGAGAAATACCTGATCAGGTAAGACCTCCTATCATCCCTCTCAATTATCAGAGCTTACTCCACTCCATAAATAATTCACCAAAGCCTTTAAATAGACGCCCAAGAAGTGTCGAGCTCGATGGATCAACAAAAAGAAGGCTAAGGCAAGGAAAGATTCCCATTGAGGGTAAGCTAGACCTTCACGATAACACACAGGCTCAAGCCTGCGAGGCTCTGCAACAGTTTATTCTTGCTGCACACGCTCAAAACAAACGATGTCTTCTTGTTGTCACAGGAAAAGGGCGTCCAAACCCCGAAACATTATCGCCGAACGGTGTTATCAAAACCCGTGTGCCTGAATGGTTAAAAGATCCCGAATTATCCATGGCCCCTATATTCCTAACCGCGGTACAAGCGCAAGAAAAAGATGGTGGATCAGGCGCTCTGTATGTCTACTTACGGAGAAACAGAGACGTAAACGGATTCAAACATGCATAGATAGTATTACGGCCTAGAAATTATACTTAGGTAAATCTTGGGAGACACTTCTCCCATCTTTTCCACACTTTAGGACTTCATGTTTTGACAACAGCAACAATAAATTTGTTTTACCAACAGATTTGATGCTCTGCAACGCATTATCAATATGTCCAAAGGTAACATGTGGATAGTCTGGAAGGGCTGACTCTGCAGGGGGGATTTCATCGCGGGGATGCTCTGGATGAGTCTTTAGCCATTTCTGCGCTTGCTGAACGATATAATGATTTCGTAAGTCTAGCATGCCTACATAACCCAAGTACTTATTAATAGAATTATTGATATCTTGCCAGTTCCAGCTATGCCAACCTAAGACCGCACTTCTATTGCCCACACTCGGAAAACTCCGGTAAAACTCCCCCTGTTCATCCAAACTTACTTCAAGGAGCTTTGCAAAAATCATATCTGGACTCGGCTGTTCTATATACTCTCCTTCAATCACTGGTGGATTTGCCGTAACAAGCACTCGCCATAAATCTGTTCTAGCAGTACTTTTCCCCCCCAGCAAAGCAACATCAATATGTCCAAAGGTGATATGTGGATAGTCTGGAAGATGTGACTCTACGGGAGGAATCTCATCTCGCGGATGCTCAGGATGAGCCTTTAACCATTTCTGCGCTTGCTCAGCGATATAATGATTCCGTAAATCTATTATACCCACATAACCCGTATAGCTTTTAATATACCTGTCTATCTGTTCCCAGCTCCAGCTACACCAACCTAAAATCGCTTTTTTATTGGCTACACTCGGAAAACTCTGGTAAAGCGCCCCCTGTTCATCCAAACTTACCTCAAGAAGCTTTGCAAAAATCATATCTGGACTCGGCTGTTCTATATACTCTCCCTCAATCACTGGTGGATTTGCCGTAACAAGCACTCGCCATAAATCTGTTTTACCAGCACTTTTCATACTCCGCAAACTGGCATCAATATATCCAAATGTAACATGTGGGTAATCTGGAAGTTTTGCCTCTGCTGGAGGAATTTCATCACGGGGATGTTTTGGATGGGCATCTAGCCATTTCTGAGCTTGCTGGGTTATATAATGTTCTCGTAACTCTAGTATGCCTACATAGCCCAGCGACCTATTAACATAACTATTTACCTCTTTCCAGTTCCAGCCACACCAACCTAAGACCACTTTTTTAGTGCCTCCACTCGGAAAACTCCGGTAAAACTCCCCCTGTTTATCCAAACTTACTTCAAGCATCTTTGCAAAAATCATATCTATACTTGGGCGTTCTATATATTCTCCTTCAATCACTGGGGGATTTGCCGTAACAAGTACTCGCCATAAATCTCTTCTACCACGAGCGTTGATGCTCTGCAGGGCATTATCAATATATCCAAAAGTGACATATTCATAGTCTGGAAGTTTTACCTCTGCTGGGGGGATTTCATCCTTGGGGTGTTCTGGATGAGCTTCTAGCCATTTCCCTGCTTGCTGGGTTATATAATGTTCTCGTAAATTCACACTGCTAGCATAATTGAGATGGCCCACAATATAGTTATTGATAGTTTCCCAAGTCCAGTCTCTCCAGCCCTGTATATCTTCTTTGCCCCGTCCACTTGGAAATTTCTGATAAAATTTTCCCTTTTCATCCAAACTTACTTCAAGCATCTTTGCAAAAATCATATCCGCACTTGGGCTTTCTATATACTCCCCCTCAATCACTGGTGGATTTGCCGTAACAAGTACTCGCCATAAATCTATTTTACCAATAGCTTTGATACTCTGCAAACTGGCATCAATATGTCCAAATGTAACATGCGGATAGTCTGGAAGATGTGACTCTACGGGAGGAATCTCATCTCGCGGATGCTCAGGATGAGCCTTTAACCATTTCTGAGCTTGCTGGGCGATATAATGATTCCGTAAGTCTGCTGGGTTTGCATAGTCTGTATGATTTGAAACATACTTGTATAGAAGATTCCAATACCAACTACGCCAACCAGGTATCCCTTCTCTGCTCTCTGTTCTTGGAAATTTCTGATAAAAAAGTCCTTTTTCATCTAAAGTTACCTCAAGGAGCTTTGCAAAAATCATATCTGAACTTGGCTCTTCTATATACTCCCCTTCAATCACTGGTGTATTTGCCGTAACTAGTACCCGCCATAAGTTTGTCTTACCTCTACCTTTGATGCCCTGCAATGTGTTATCAATATGTCCAAATGTAACATGCGGATAGTCTGGAAGAAATGACTCTGAAGGAGGAATTTCATCGCGGGGATGCTCAGGATGAGTCTTTAGCCATTTCTGCGCTTGCTGAGCTATATAATGATTCCGTAAGCTTCCAATGCCAGCATAGTCCGTATAATTTCTAAGATGTGAGCTTAACTGTTTCCACTCCCAGCCGTACCAACCTAGTATCTCTTCACTACTGTCAGGGCTTGGAAAATTCTGATAAAACGCCCCCTTCTCATCCAAACTTACCTCAAGGAGCTTTGCAAAAATCATATCCGGTGTTATATGAATTCTTTGCTCTCTTGATTTTTGGGCTTCTGCTTGAATATTTGGAGTATGGATACTCTCTGTTTCTAGTCCTTTATCTAGGAAATCTAAAATATCTGTCTCCCATTGGTCGCGGTCATGGAGCTCTATCGCCTCAATACCTGGTATGGATTGAAGCTCTTTTGTTGTATGGGTGGCATAAAACTCAGGGGCATAAATCCGTTCACTCACACAGACAGCGGCCCCATAAAGATCACATACTGCAATCTGTCGGCCATCATCTCCATAACCAGGAAGGTTAATTAAGACATAAGGCTCTTTTCTAAACGCGCCAGGAACAGGAAGACCAGGCTCAAGAAAAAATTCATCTGTTTTAATTCCATTTTTTAACAAAGCATCAATAACCCAAGACAGCCTTGGTTCTTTGATTATTTTTATCCCCTTCTTTGAGCCTGTTCTAATCTCTCCCTTTCCAGGAGGAATTAAGGGCAGACGTGCTGGATTAATAATAACGCCTTTTTGTTTAAGTTGGGCAAATAATTCATCAAGATTCCCATGAGAGCTTTGAGCAAAGACATTTCTGAGATTAGTAAGAGCTTTAACCACTCCATTATAAGCATAGCTTAGATCTACAGAGGGAGTGCCTGTGTTTTTCCCTTCTAATATTTTATTTTCCAACAGAGATCCCATTTTAAGCAAACGGTTTGTCTCTCGGGAAGATCCATTAAAACGCCCTATTGCACGATCATATGCAATGAGAAGACTCTCTATATCTGTCGGTATATTCTTTGACATAGGCGGGACACTATACAATAACTATGGAAATATCAAGAATTTTAGGGGTTTAAATATTTTTCTAGCTCTTTGATAGCTCTGGCATTTTATATAAAAATCACTACACTTCGACAAAGAGATTTAAAAAATTCAAATTGAAAGGAAGAATATCGTGGAAGGTTTTATTTTAGTTTTTGTTGTGATGGCTCTCGCCCTTGTTGCTATGGGAGTCAAATCTGTAACACAGGGATATGAGTACACGATTGAACGTTTCGGACGATACACACAAACTCTTTCACCAGGGCTTCATTTTATTATTCCTATTGTCGATAAAGTTGGAAATAAAATTAATATGATGGAATCTGTTTTGGATGTTCCTTCTCAAGAAGTTATAACTAGAGACAATGCTGTTGTTCAAGTTGATGGCGTTATATTTTATCAAGTTTTAGATGCGGCCAAAGCAGCTTATGAAGTTCGTGATTTAGAAAGAGCAACACTTAATTTGACGATGACAAACATTCGGACGGTTATGGGTTCTATGGATTTAGATGAACTTTTGTCCGAAAGAGACAGTATCAACGCAAGACTCTTGCATGTTGTCGATGATGCTACAGCTCCATGGGGAATTAAAGTGACACGGATTGAGATTAAAGATATTACACCCCCTCGTGATCTTGTAGAATCTATGGGACGACAAATGAAAGCAGAACGTGATAAACGGGCAACGATTTTGGTTGCAGAGGGGGATCGTCAATCTGCTATTCTTCGCGCAGAAGGTGAAAAGCAAGCTGTGATCCTAGACGCTGAAGGACGACGCGAAGCGGCTTATCGTGATGCTGAGGCCAGAGAAAGAGAAGCCGGCGCTGAAGCTGAAGCAACGAATGTCGTCTCTATTGCTATTAAAAAAGGGAATATTCATGCGATTAACTACTTTGTCGCTCAAAAATATATTGAGGCTCTAGGGCAAATTGCAAGTGCTCCTAATCAGAAAGTTATGTTGATGCCATTAGAGGCTGCTAATGTTATCGGTGCTATTGGAGGAATTGCTGAGATTGCAAGAGAATCCTTTGGAGAGAACTCAACAAAATCAGCTCTATCTATAAACAAAGAGGCTTAAACCATGGTTGAATTTCTTGATAATATTGAGTTTTGGCATTGGTGGATGGCAGCAGCAGCCTTTCTAATCCTTGAAATGTTTGCACCTGGTGCTATTTTCCTCTGGGTAGCCGTTTCCTCTGCTGTCATTGGAACAGCTCTCTTAGCTATTCCTGATATGGGATGGGAACTTCAATTCTTAATCTGGGGTGTTTTAGCTGTTATTTCAGCTCTTGTGGGACGGATGTACATTCGTAAGAACCCTATTCAAACTGACCAGCCTACTCTCAATAAACGTGGAGAGCAGTATGTAGGGCGAACCTTTACTTTGGAAGAGCCTGTAGAAAACGGAACAGGTAAAATCAAAGTAGACGATTCTATATGGAAGATTGAATCCGAAGTGGATATAAAGAAAGGTACTAAGATTAAAGTCACCGGTCTAGATGGTGTAATTTTTAAAGTTGAGGCTGTCTAACATTTTAATTACAAAATAAACTTACTGAGATCTGTAATTTCCGCAAGATCAGCAACTTGTTTTTTGACGTAATCTTCTGTGATCATCAATGTTTCACCTGATCGATCTGGTGCTGTAAAACTTATATCATCAAGAAGCTTTTCCATGACGGTCAATAGCCTACGCGCTCCAATATTTTCAACCTGTTCATTGACCCGAAATGAAATTTTTGCAATTTGATCAATCGCCCCTTTATCAAAATCAAGAATAATGCCTTCTGTTTCCATGAGGGCTTTATATTGTTTGATCAAACACGCATCTGTTTCCGTAAGGATACGTTTAAAGTCTTCTTCTGTTAAAGCGCGCAATTCTACACGGATAGGAAGACGCCCTTGAAGTTCAGGCAATAAATCTGATGGTTTCACATAATGAAAGGCCCCGCTCGCAATAAACAAAATATGATCCGTTTTTACCGTTCCATATTTTGTAGAGACCGTTGTGCCTTCAATCAAAGGCAAAAGATCACGTTGCACCCCTTCTCTACTCACATCTCCACCACGGGCGTCTCGATTATGAGCAATTTTATCAACCTCATCCAAGAAGACAATTCCATTCTGCTGAACAAGTCCTAGTGCTGTAGAAACAACCTTATCCTCATCCAAAAGCTTATCGGATTCTTCTGCGATTAAAATATCATACGATTCATTGACTCGCATTGTCTTCTTCTTTGTACGACCTCCGCCCAAGGCCTTTCCCATGACATCTCCAATACTCATCATTCCAATAGAAGCTCCTGGCATACCAGGAACCTCCATACTTGGAAAAGGACTTGATGTATCTTCAACTTCAATTTCAATTTCTTTATCGTTTAAATCCCCTTCACGGAGTTTCTTACGAAATGAATTTCGTGTTGCCTCACTGGCTTCTTTTCCAACGAGAGCGTCAAGAACTCTCTCTTCTGCTATTTGTTCAGCCTTAACCTTAACAGTTTTGCGCATCTCATCTCGTACCATATGCATGGCGGACTCTGTTAAATCTCGAATAATAGATTCAACATCTTTTCCAACATAACCAATCTCTGTAAACTTTGTGGCTTCAACTTTTACAAAGGGAGCATTGGCCAGCTTTGCTAGACGACGTGCAATTTCTGTTTTCCCAACACCTGTAGGCCCAACCATCAAAATATTTTTTGGGTAAATTTCTTCCTGCATTTCTGAAGGCAATTGCATCCGTCTCCAACGATTACGCAGCGCAATAGAAACAGCTCGTTTAGCATCGGACTGACCAATAATATATCGATCAAGCTCAGAAACAGTCTCACGAGGTAACAATGATATTGTCTCAATTAATGAATCATCCATAAGTCTTATCCCTTATAATTTTTCAACAACGATATTATGATTAGAATAGACACAAATATCACCCGCAATTTTCATTGCTTTCCGTGCTATATCTTCTGCACTCAAGTCTTTTTGGTCAATAAGGGCACGCGCTGCAGAGAGGGCATAATTACCTCCAGAACCGATCCCAATAATACCATCTTCTGGTTCAACAACATCTCCCGTTCCTGATAGAATGAGAGAGGTATTCTTATCACACACAGCCATCAAAGCTTCAAGCTTACGGAGATACTTGTCTGTTCTCCAATCTTTTGCCAACTCTACACAGGCACGTGTTAATTGTCCTGGATGAGCCTCTAATTTGGCTTCTAGACGCTCAAAAAGTGTAAAGGCATCGGCAGTTGCTCCTGCAAAACCTATAATGATCTGCCCATCTTTTCCAAGACGACGGACTTTTTGGGCATTTGATTTCATCACAGTATGCCCAAGAGAGACTTGCCCATCTCCTGCTACAACAATGTCATTTCCCTTTCTAATAGAAAGAATTGTTGTTGAACGCCATCCATTTCGTGATCCATCATGGTCCATTGTATATAACCTCATCTATTGATTGCAATATTGCCCCAAAAAGATATGGCGTTTTATATCCCTTTCGTCAAGAGAAAGGATAGATTCAAAAAATTATACATTAAGCACCATAATCCAACCAAAATTTTTCTAGAGGTTTATCAAAGTCCACCGCCTTTTTAAATTTTTGGACATCTTTCTCTGTTCGTCTTTCTGTTATAATCTGCGCTCTTGACATAGCAACACTCATAAAAGTAAAACCTAGACCTAAAGGTAATAGCATTCCCAAGAGAGGCCATTTATAAGAATTCCCTCTTATAGCTGAGGCAATGGGCGGATTATCTTGAGGAAGTTCTAATGTTTGAGAAGGATAATCCACAGGCTCTGTTAAAGTATCTAATTTTTGTACATAACTAGCGATCCCAAAAGAAGAAGGCCCTGTTCCCATTTCAAACGTGGCACGTCGAGCTGCACCTGTATCATTTTCTCCTGCAAAAACCTGCGATACTCGTTTTACATTATTAGTCTTAAATTTGAGATTTCCTATATCTTTACTACAAATATCAGGCCTCAAAAAACTTAAATATACAGCTCCACAAAGACTTTTATGTTCCGCCATCATGTTTTCATAACGAGTTGTGAAATGTTCTGATTCAGCGTTTTTTATTTGCTCAGCTTCTTTTTTTGGTACAATTTTGCAAAGAGTATCTCCTATTCCTGATTCACATTTCCACACACTATAGCCTTTTCCTCCCTCCGAATTGAACGTAATAATGGAAGGATTTGCAGCATTTTCTGATGTATGAATCTGATGAGTGTCCAAAGACTTATCAATTCGTTCATTGGGAGCACTATAGTTACTCGACCCCACCCCGAGCAGAGTAGCTAGTGATCCAGTAATAAGAAAACTCATAGCTAAATGAGATTTCCAAGAAGAACAGGATTTATTATGAGAATAATCAGCAAGAACCTTTTTTAAAGAAAGTATCTCATTATACCCCATATTCTTTATATCTTCTTTTGTTAGAGATAGAGGTGTCTCTGCATAAGTCTTATGCGGAGGAGTTTCTTTTTTAAAAAATGACATGTTTTTCTTTCTATTTGAGTTAAAATTATATGCTAGTCAACTATTCCAAGTTCTCTTCTGCGCCCATCGACATTAAGGAGATCCCTATGTTCATCAGCCGCAGATTTTGCTTTATGTCTTACAACAGTTGACGTGCCTAGGCTTGCAACAAACCCAAAAAGTATAGTGACAACTAATGGGAACCCTCCCCCCAACCCAGGAGTGCTATAAGGATTTCCTTTTAAGACTGAACGCATGGGATGATTATCATATTTAGGGGACTCTAATGTTTGAGAAGCATAATCCAGAGGCTCTGTTAAAACTTGGAGTCTTTGCACATAATTAGTAAGGCTAAAATAAGAAGCCCCCTCTCCTGCTTCAAAAATAGCATGCCGAGATGCTTCCCCAGAATTTTCTCCTGCAAAAACACGAGATATTCGTTTTATACCATTTGTATCAACTTTAGAATCTCCTAAATTTTGATTGCAAATATTAGAGTTAGAAGAAGCTGAATTCAGTGTTTGGCAAAGGCTTTTATGCTCCC
>JAJFGT010000019.1 GCA_021776015.1 Alphaproteobacteria bacterium | reverse complement strand
TTTTGCTCAGCCTCATGCTAAGGGGAGGGATATTTATACAACAACATTAGAAAATTTTGATACAGGTTTTCTTGATAAACAATATATCACAGGATTAGGAAAGACCCCTCAAAAAGCATGGGAATCTTTAGTCAAAAACTTTTTAAGTGTAGCAAATGGAAATCATTGTCTGTATGTCGATTCACGAAAGTATATTGACTCACAAGAAGGTCCTGTCAATGAGTTTCCTTATAGTTGCTATCAATTAAAATCGGGAGAGCTTATTCGTGTGAGAAGCCGTGATAATTTATCCACTTTTGGTGCCCCAAAACCAGCTCAGGTAGAATGGTATTATGATCTGAAGAAATAGAGAGTAATCTATAAAATGGCGACTATTGCTAATACCTATCTGATCCTTTATAAGAATTTTATACAAAAATAGGTAAATAACTTGATTGAGGAAGGTCTAATAAAATGAATACAGAAACAATTATTGAATATGCGGCGACATATGGATTAAAGATTGCCATGGCGATTGCTATTTTCTTTATAGGGAAAAAGCTTGTGCAAATAGCTGTCTCTATTTTGAAAAAAATGATGACAAAGGCTAAAGTGGATGAAACTCTTGTCTCTTTTTCAGGAAATATTTTCTTTGGTTTAGCCATGGCTTTTGTTGTTATTGCAGCGTTAAGTCAGCTTGGAATTGAAACAACATCTCTTGTTGCCATTATTGCAGGTGCAGGTTTAGCGATTGGCTTGGCTCTTCAGGGATCTCTTTCAAACCTAGCGGCCGGCGTTATGATTATATTATTTCGTCCCTTTAAATTGGGAGATGTAGTTGATATCTCTGGTGTTATCGGAAAAGTTGAAGAGATTTCTATTTTTACAACAAGTCTGACAACAGGAGATAACCAGCTTGTTATTATTCCTAACAGTACGGTAACAGGAGGAAATATCACAAATATTACAGCAAAGCCTCAGCGTCGTATTGATCTTATTGTCGGTGTTGGGTATGGGGATGATCTTAAAAAAGTTAAAAAGGTTTTGAGTGCTATTGTAGAAAAGAATGAATATGTACTGAAAACACCAGCTCCAACCATTGCTGTGTCTGAGTTGGCTGATAATTCAGTTAATCTTGTTGTTCGCCCATGGGTTAAAACAAAAGATTACTGGACAGCTCGCTTTGAATTAATGGAAGCAATCAAGACAACATTCGACAAAGAGGGAATTTCTATTCCGTTTCCTCAAAGAGACCTTCATATCATAGAGGGTAATTCTGAAGCTGTTAAAAAAGCGGCTTAAAGTTAGAATATAAGGCTTTCTTCTTTGGAGGGGAGCCTTATGTTTCTTTTTTATTTTTCTTGGCCTTTTCTTTTTTAGGCTCTGGCTTAGATACCTTCTCTTCAGGCTCTTCTTCTAGTTGTTCCTTTTTTGAAGAAAATAGAACTTTATCGCTTTTATTTGGACGAAGAATGTCACACTCTTTTGTGAGTTTAGAGAGCATTTGTTGAATTATATTTGGATCAACCATAGGATCAGCTGTTTCTAACCGATAGTAAGCTTCCTTATCATCAAAAATGAAAATGCTTTCTTTTCCTTTTAAGTTCATAATATGGTGAAGCGCTTTATAGCGATCGTTATTCATAAAGGCAGAGAGTATTTTATCATTTTGTGTATGGAAAATAACGCTTCCATTCCAGCCTTTAAAGTCAGGACTATGAACGTCTTCTATTTTAAGGTCTTCAACAAAGGGTCTCCGTCCTGCGGAGGCAACAGCCCCACCTGTCGGAAAACCTTCTTGAAAGGACATGACAAGAACAGTTCTAAATTGTCGTTTACTTGAATCTTTTGTGAGCTGTTCTTCAGAATAGAGTGTGATGTGATAACCATTATAACGACCATCCACAATCGGAGACATAAGAAAGGCTTGGTTTTTGTATTCTAAGTTTAATGAGTTAGCGAGGGCTTTCCACGCTCTTTTCTGTTTGAAAAGAATTTGCATTGACCAGAAGAAAATACCCAGCACAAAAACGAGCAAGACAATCCATATAAAAACCCAAATACTCAAGAAAGATCTCCTTTTCCTTTAAGATTATACAAAGCATGCATAATAAACCAGTGTAACACATTTGAGTATAAGAAAAAAATACAAAACTGTCTTGAGGTATTATGCGTTGAGGGTGTTAAGAATTCCTTTAAATAAATCACGTCCTGCAAGAGTATTTTGATGTGAAAGCGTTGCATTTTCAGGATGAGGCATCATGCCAAGAATTGTCTTACGTTTATTATAGATACCTGCAATGTTTTCTGTCGATCCATTAGGGTTACCTTTGGTCGTATCGCCTGTTTCATTACAGTAGCGAAAAGCGATTTGATTGTTTTCCTTAAGGGTGTTGAGAATAGAATCATTAGCAAAGTAATTGCCATCTCCATGTGCAATAGGAACAGGAATGATGGTTTTTTTGTCTAATCCCCTTGTAAAGGGTTCGTCTGTATTTTCGGCTTTGAGGTGAACTGTCTTACAGATGAATTTTAAAGAATTATTGCGGAGGAGGGCACCCGAAAGGATTTGTGTTTCTATGAGCATTTGAAATCCGTTACAAACCCCGAATATACGTGTCCCTCGTTGGGCTTGGCGTATAATATCAGTCATAATCGGAGAGTGAGCGGCCATGGCACCACAACGTAAGTAATCACCGTATGAAAACCCACCAGGTAAAACACTAAGATCGTAGTTTTTAAGAGATGTCTCTTTGTGCCAAATGAGCTCAGGGTGTTTTCCTGAGACAGCATGAATGGCATCGCCCATATCTTTTTCTCTATTTGTACCGGGGAATATAATAATAGCAGTTTTCATGTTCTTATTTATCGCCTTCAGTCGCCATGACAGTCGTCTTTGCCTCAATCATGCATTGTGAGAGTTTATTGTCTATTTCCTCCTCTGAGATTTCAACCCCTTTGTTTTTAAAATCTGTGAGAAGTTTCTGTTTGACGTTATCAAAACCAATTTCTTCAAGATTATGAGCGGCAACTTCGTTAGAATAGAGTTCCATTTCTCCTTCGTTGCCGATATCCATTTTCTCTGCGGCCCAAAGTCCTAGGAGTCGGCAACATTTTGCTTCAACTTTAAACCTTAAATTTTGATCGTACACAAACTTTGCTTCGAATGCGGCTTCTCTATTTTCTAAGTCAGGCATTTTTTATACGTGTCCTCTTTTGTGATTTTTAGATAATGTTATTTACAGGGTTTTGTATAGCATGCTAAACAATGATTTCCAATACAAGAAGAGGTAAACAATGGAAACAATAAGGAGTGATCGTTTATTGGCTAAGCGAAACAAATTATACGAAGGAAAGGCCAAGATTATCTATGATGGGCCTGAGCCAGGAACCATTGTTCAATATTTTAAAGATGATGCCGTCGCCCTCAATGGAACAAAGAAAGATATAGTTGCAGGGAAGGGCGTTCTGAATAACCGTATTTCATCTCACATTATGACGAGACTTGAAGGCGTAGGTATTCCAACACATTTCTTGCACTCAATGAATATGCGGGAGCAATTGACACGTAAACTTGAAATGATTCCTGTCGAGATCGTTGTACGGAATATTGTAGCAGGATCGTTATCTAAACGTCTTGGCTTGGAAGAAGGAAAATATTTACCCAAACCTCTTGTTGAGTTTTACTACAAAGATGATGCATTAGGGAACCCTTTAATCAGTGAAGACCATATTCTGACATTTGGCTGGGCAGATCCCTATGAGATGGAAGAAATTGTGGCGATGTCTTTACGGGTGAATGATTACTTAAGTGGGTTATTTACGGGGATTGGTTTAAAACTTGTGGATTTCAAACTTGAATTTGGACGTTTATGGGGTGAGTATGACGAGTTGTATATTATACTGGCCGATGAAATAACACCTGATACGTGTCGTATATGGGATGCGCAGACAGGAGAAAAATTAGATAAAGACCGCTTCCTTTATGATCTTGGAGATTTAGTCGAGGGATATCAAGAGATTGCAAAACGTTTGGGTTTAATTCCTGAGGGAGGGCTTATGAAAGAAGGTGAAATCAATGAAGATGTCGCGGCCCAGCTGGAAGATATTGAGAATGAGCGTGCAAGAGAACGTAAATTTAAGGCAGTTAAGACTGCTAAAAAACCGCAGAAATCTTAAGACAAGGAGTTTTCATGAAAGTCACTGTTAAAATTATGCTTAAAAAGGGTGTTCTTGACCCGCAAGGAAAAGCGATTACCCATGCTCTGGGTGGAATAGGCTTTGAAGGGGTTAATGATGTTCGTCAAGGAAAAATCCTTGAGCTAGATCTGATCGAAGGAACAAGTGAGGACACAATCAAAGCGATGTGTGATAAGATCCTTGCTAATCCTGTAATCGAAGACTATGAAATTATGATAGGAGCGTAAAAAAATGGAGGGGCAGAATGCGTAGTTTTATAAGTTCTCCCCACTGGTTGTTTTTTTATGCCTTTTTTATTGCAAGTTTTATCCCTTTTTTCTTTATTCGATTCGACGGTCAAGTATGGATCTATAATCTTTTATATCGTCCAAATGGTATCGCCGAAAATATGACAGTTCTATTATATGTAGGAGCTGCTTCTTTTTCCGGATGGCTCTTATTTAAGCATAAAAATAAATCTTGGATGATTATAGGAAGCCTTGCCGTGGCTCTCTTTATGATTGGAGAAGAAACGCGCTGGGGGTTAGGCTTTTTTGTTGATGATCTTCGAGATCTTTATCTGACAGGCGTACAAGATATTTTGATGTTAGCTGTAAGAGGAATTCCTGTGGGAACAGTGGAATCAGAATCCTTATTTTTCATGGGATTTCTTTTATGTTTACGGATTGTCTTATCCTGTGCAATTGGCGCGATCTGTGTCACTTTTTGGTATTATCGTCATCTGTGGCCAGTCTGGAAAGTGAAGGGGCTTCAATCCTCTTTTCCTCCTTATATTCTCATCTATGGAGCTTTGATTGTGGGGGTTATCATCTTAGAGCTTTTTATTCAACCGGGGCCCAGAAAGTTTGATTATATTGAAGAAACTTTCGAGCTTAATGCCGCCGTTTTATGGTTTCTTCTGAGTTATGAATTGAGAATGCTCTTTCATAGCCCCCACGCTCACGCACAACATTATGCGCAGAAAACCCGTTTATAGATAGAAGCCATACTTCAAGTTACATTGAAAAAGAGGTTCCACAAGTTACATTGAAAAAGAGGTTCCACACCCACAAGATGAAACGGCATTTGGGTTTATAATTTTAAACTCTTCTCCTTTCATATTTGTTATGAAATCAAGAGTTCCCCCTGTAAGGAATGACAAGGACATGGGGTCTGTAACGGCACAATGCTCAAAAAGTAAATCATCGTCATTAATGTTTGTATCCCAGTCTAGATTATACTGAAA
>JAJFGT010000180.1 GCA_021776015.1 Alphaproteobacteria bacterium | reverse complement strand
ACATTGCTTACGGGCGGCCTGATGCCAGTATGGATGAGATCATCGCTGCAGCTAAACAGGCTCACGCGCATGAGTTTATCCAGACCTTGAGTGATGGTTACGACACGTTGGTCGGTGAACGTGGTGTCAAACTGTCTGGCGGTGAACGGCAACGTGTTGCCATTGCCCGCGCAATAGCCAATGACCCATTAGTTATTCTAGCCGATGAACCAACAGGAAATCTAGACACAAAAAGCAGCCGTAATGTATATGATATTCTTCGTCGCTTAGTAGATACAAATAATACAAGTGTCGTGATGGTCACACATGATATGGATTTAGCTTCTGCAACAGACCGTCGTATTCATTTAGTTGACGGTTCTATTGAGGAAGATAAAATCCAAGCCACGCAGGACACATAATTAGAGGGAGGCCTTTAGAAGAGCGTTGTGAAGTTTGAATTCAAACACGCCTACTCATCTATCATTATCAAGAAAGCTGACTAATAAGTTGAGGAATTACCCAAATTTTCCACCAATATAGTCTTTTGTTTTTTGGTGTTCAGGGGCATTAAAGATTTTTTCTGTATTACCAGATTCAATAATACGTCCCAGATGAAAAAAAGCAGTATAGTTTGAAACACGCTCTGCTTGTTGCATGGAATGGGTAATAATCACGATCGTGAATTTTTGCTTTAGATCAGCGATCAGCTCTTCAATGCGGGCAGTTGCTATTGGGTCAAGGGCAGAGCAAGGCTCATCCATCAGGACGACTTCAGGCTTGGTCGCAATGGCGCGTGCAATACAAAGGCGCTGTTGTTGCCCCCCTGAAAGAGATGTCCCCGGTGCAGAAAGGCGGTCACTCACTTCATCCCATAACCCAACACGTTGTAATGTTTTTTCTACCAGCGCATCCAGCTCATCTTTACTCTCTGTCAAATGATGTATTTTGGGGCCATAGGCTACATTCTCATAAATGGACTTTGGAAAAGGGTTGGGCTTTTGAAAAACCATCCCGACTTTTTGACGAAGTAAGATTGTATCGACATTATCTTTATAAATATTGAAACCATCAAGTCTAACTTCCCCTGTCACTCGGCAGGAATCCACATAATCGTTCATACGGTTAAGACAGCGCATAAATGTTGATTTACCACAGCCAGAAGGACCAATAAGCGCCGTCACTTTATGGGTTTCTATATCCAGATTAACATCAAACAAGGCTTGTTGATCGTTGTAAAAAACACTTAAATCCTGTGTCTTCATACGAATATCATTTTGATTATCAGCGTTAAGCTCTATAGCCTGTTTTTGCGCACTCATAATTTACTCTCCTATTTTTACTTACCACTTAATTTCAAAACGTCGGCGGATATAGATCGCCAACAGGTTAATTAATATCATAAAGGTTAGCAGCACCATAATGGCGGCAGCCGTTTTTTCTACAAAACCCAGTTCAGGATTATTGGCCCAAAGGTACACTTGCACGGGCAGAGTTGTTGCTGGATCTATTAAGCCTTTTGGAACATCCGCAATGAAAGCTACCATACCAATCATAAGAAGTGGTGCCGTTTCTCCGAAGGCACGGGCAACACTTAAGATAACACCCGTCATAATACCTGGAAGGGCATAAATAAGAGTATGGTGAAACACAACTTGTGTCGGTGTAGCGCCTAAAGCTGCGGCAGCATTACGAATAGAAGGCGGAACAGCTTGTAACGCATTACGTGTAGCAATTACAATCACGGGCAAGACAAGAAGCGCCAAAACCATTCCCCCTACCAGTGAGGACGAACGTGGCATCCCAAAGAAATTTAAATAAATAGAAAGCCCTAATAGACCAAAAATAATAGATGGAACGGCAGCCAGATTATTAATATTAATCTCTATAAAATCTGTAAACCAGTTTTTAGGAGCAAATTCTTCTAGATAGATAGCTGTGGCAACCCCCAGAGGAAACGCCATAAATACACAAATAAGAATGGTCAAAAGAGATCCAATCGTACTGGCCAAAACGCCTGCGTGTTCTGCTTCTCTGGAATCACCATTTGTAAAGAAAGCAAAATTAAATTTGAGCTTCATCTGCTTTGATTGTGCCAGCTCTGTGACCCATGCCGCTTGGGAGACTGTTATTTTTCCACCCCTTTTGGATTGCTCAGAAAGGCGTTGTTTATAAAAAATGCTTATGACACTGGACGCAGGAATCCAAACCTCTTTTTGTGTTCCTATTAAGGAAGGATCCTCTTTTACAAGTTTTTTAAGTTTGTGGGGGGCATTACGACTGACAAGTCCAAATAGAGCTCTTTTGTCTTTTCTGGTTTGTACCTGAGGGAAAAGCTCCAGAAGAGCATTCTGGATTAATGTTCTATACGCCCCCTGTTCAATACTCTCGGGTTGGAAATCTATGGAGAGATGTATTTGTGCTTCTGTGAAGGCAGAACGCCCATTTGAAAATACATTCCAGATCAAGCTCGCAAGGAATAGGAAAGAAATCAAAATAGCTAAAAACCCAGCACGTTTAAAACGTAGCTCTTGCGCTTTGCGCTTACGAAGCCATCTATGTTTCGGCTTTGTACTATAAGCTTTATAGATAAAAGGAGATTTCTTTCTTTTAACTCGTTCTACAGCAATACGTGTGCGTCTTCCAAATAATTTACTCATAGCGCTCCCT
>JAJFGT010000179.1 GCA_021776015.1 Alphaproteobacteria bacterium | reverse complement strand
TATGGCTTAATTATAAAAAAAGGCTACTCCAAATATTGAAGTAGCCTTTTAAATATTTATCAGAATGTAAACAAACGATAAGGAGGATTGAAGGGGATGATTACATCATGCCGCCCATTCCACCCATGCCGCCCATTCCACCCATTCCACCAGAAGCAGCATCAGAGCTATCATCTTTAGGAAGGTCTGCAACCATGGCTTCTGTTGTAATCAAAAGGCCAGCAATAGAGGCTGCGTTTTGAATGGCAGAGCGTACAACTTTTACAGGGTCAACAATTCCTGCTTTCACAAGATCTGTGTAAACATCGTTTTGTGCATCATACCCAAAGCTTGTGCTTTTTTGCTCAAGAAGTTTACCAACAACGATTGAACCTTCGCCACCAGCATTCTCAACAATCTGACGAATTGGTGCTTGAAGTGCCCGACGGACGATATCAATACCTGTTGTTTGATCATTATTTGATCCTGTTAGACCATCAAGGGCGCGTGCAGCATAAAGAAGAGCTGTCCCACCACCTGCAACGATACCTTCTTCAACAGCAGCGCGTGTAGCGTGCATAGCGTCATCAACACGGTCTTTCTTTTCTTTTACTTCAACTTCTGTAGCACCACCAACACGGATAACAGCAACTCCACCTGACAATTTAGCCAGACGTTCTTGCAATTTCTCTGCGTCATAATCAGATGATGTATCCTCAATTTGTTGGCGGATTTGTGCGCAACGTGTATCAATATTAGTTTTTGATCCCGCTCCATCAACAATAGTTGTTTCATCTTTTGTGATCCGTACTTTTTTAGCAGTTCCAAGCATTTCAACTGTAACGTCTTCAAGCTTAATTCCAATATCATCAGATACAACCTGACCTTGTGTCAGAATAGCAATATCTTCCATCATGGATTTGCGACGATCTCCAAAACCTGGAGCTTTTACAGCTGCGACTTTTAAACCACCACGAAGTTTATTCACGACAAGTGTTGCCAAAGCTTCACCTTCAATATCTTCTGCGATAATTAATAGTGGGCGCCCACTTTGTACAACGGCTTCAAGAATAGGAAGCATTGGTTGTAAGTTCGTCAATTTTTTCTCGAAGAGTAAAATGAAAGGATCTTCAAGCTCGCAAACCATTTTGTCAGAGTTTGTGACAAAGTATGGAGATAAGTATCCACGGTCGAATTGCATGCCTTCAACTACTTCTAGTTCAGTCTCAAGACCTTTAGCTTCTTCAACAGTGATAACGCCTTCTTGACCAACTTTTGCCATTGCTTGTGCCAAAAATTCACCGATCTCTGTATCGCCATTTGCAGAAATTGTCCCAACTTGAGCAATTTCAGCGTTTTCTTTCACTTGTTTTGCACGTGACTGGAGGTCTTCGATAACTTTTGCTGTTGCTATATCGATCCCACGTTTCAGATCCATTGGGTTCATTCCAGCTTCTACAGCTTTGTTTCCTTCACGGACAATAGCTTGTGTTAGGACTGTTGCTGTTGTTGTACCATCTCCAGCTACATCGTTGGCTTTAGAAGCTACTTCACGGACCATTTGTGCGCCCATGTTTTCGAATTTATTCGGTAATTCGATTTCTTTAGCAACTGTTACACCATCTTTTGTAACTCGAGGAGCGCCATAAGCTTTAGCAAGAAGAACATTACGACCTCTAGGTCCCAATGTTACCTTTACAGTATCAGCTAATATATTAACACCAGCAAGCATTTGCTTACGAGCATCTGTATTAAATTTAACTTCTTTTATAGACATGTGTATCTCCTTAAATATCTCACATTAGGTTTTAATTATGCAGCAATAACGCCCATAATATCTGATTCTTTCATAATGATGAGGTCGTCATCACCGATGGTGACTTCTGTACCAGACCATTTTGTAAAGAGGACTTTGTCTCCAACTTTGACATCCAACGGACGAACGTCGCCATTATCATTGATGTGACCTTGACCAATTGCGAGAATTTCACCTTCTTGAGGCTTGTCTTGCGCTGTTCCTGGAATAATAATTCCTCCAGCTGTCTTTTCTTCTTGTTCTTTGCGGCGAACAACGACCCGATCATGTAAAGGACGGAATTTCATAATCTCCTTCTCCTCTTTCTTTTCTTAAATGGTTAAAATTAGCAGATCTTAAATGTCTTAATACCCTTCGTTCAGCGGTATTTTTTAAGATCCCTACCACACTATACTCTTTTAGCTTTTTTATATTTTGTGAAGCTAAAATTTTATAGATGTCCATTGATATAGCAAATTCTCTTCTAATTTCAAGGTAAATTTGCTGTTTTCTCCCTTTTCTTCATAGTTTTTTCATGGTTTCTCGAGTATAATTTCTAGAAGGCATTAAAGGAGGTATCGCCATGGTTACAGCAGATTCAGATCTTACAAAGCAAATTACAGATCGATATCGTTTGACTACAGCTGAAATTCTTTATCACATGCCAGATCATCCCCATATGCTTCAAGCCTATATTTGGCAGGATTATGATCTTTTTCCAAAATTTCCTGAACTTAAAAAATTCTTAGATTTTTGGACGCATTCTTTGGATGGCCCGCTCCATTCTGTACAAGTTGCAAATAAATCTATTATTAGCCCCTCAGAGTTTGGTTTTACAGATTTTGAAATCACACTCCAATAGTTTGGATTTGTTACTCAGTTCTTTTATGCTGCGTGTAATTTCTTGTATTTGATACGACTTGGTTGATCTGCATCATGGCCCAAGCGACGTTTGCGATCCGCCTCATAATCTTCATAATTTCCTTCAAACCAGACAACTTTACTATCTCCCTCAAAGGCAAGAATATGTGTCGCCAAACGGTCAAGGAATGCGCGATCATGAGAAATGATAACAGCACATCCTGGGAACGTTTCCAAGGCCTCTTCTAAAGCAGAGAGTGTCTCTGTATCTAGATCGTTTGTTGGCTCATCAAGAAGTAAAACATTAGATGATTTTTTAAGCATTTTTGCCAAATGAACTCGATTACGTTCTCCTCCAGATAGTTGTCCTACTTTTTTCTGTTGGTCAGAACCTTTAAAGTTGAAGGTAGAAACATAGGCACGAGATGGTTTCTCAATTTTCCCAAGCTGAAGAATATCCAGTCCATCTGAAATTTCTTCCCAAACATTATGATTAGAATTTAAATCGTCACGGCTTTGATCAACATATCCAAGCTCAACAGTGTCTCCAATTTTAAATTCTCCAGAATCAGGTTGTTCCTGTCCTGTGATCATTTTAAATAGGGTTGTCTTTCCAGCTCCATTGGGGCCGACGACCCCTACAATGCCTCCTGGAGGAAGGCGGAAAGATAAATCATCAAATAAGAGCCTGTCCCCAAAGCTTTTGGAAACATTTTCGGCTTCAATAACCAAATCCCCAAGTCGTGGAGGTGTTGGAATGATAATCTGTGCATGTCCAATTGTTTCACGTTCGGCTTCTTGCATCATTTGTTCATATGAACTGATACGAGCTTTAGATTTAGAACGGCGTGCAGAAGGACTTTGGCGAACCCATTCTAACTCGCGAGAAAGGGTTTTCTCGCGTGTGGCATCTTCACGAGACTCTTGAGCCATACGTTTATGCTTTTGCTCAAGATAGGCTGAATAATTCCCTTCGTAAGGAATCCCGCTCCCGCGGTCAAGTTCCAAAATCCAACCTGTAACATTATCGAGAAAATAACGATCATGCGTAATCATGACGACAGCACCTTCATATTCTGAAAGGTGACGTTGTAGCCATGCATTACTTTCGGCATCAAGATGGTTTGTTGGCTCATCCAGAAGGAGGAGATCAGGTTTTTGAAGGAGGAGTCGTGCCAAAGCCACACGACGTTTTTCTCCTCCTGATAAATTAGTGACAGGGGAGTCGGCAGGAGGACAGCGTAAAGCGTCCATAGCTACTTGGATAAAGCGATCTAATTCCCATCCTTCTGCGGCATCAATTTTTTCTTGAAGATCTCCCATTTCAGTCATAAGAGAGTCAAAATCCGCTTCAGGATCAGCCATTAATTGTCCAATCTCATTATAGCGATCTATCATGGCTTTAATTTTGCCAAGACCTTCTGTAACATTTTCTTGGACAGTTTTATTGGGATCAAGTTCAGGCTCTTGGGCAAGGTAACCCACTGTGGCTCCGTCAGAAGCCCATGCTTCCCCAGAAAATTCTTTATCCATGCCAGCCATAATTTTAAGAAGTGTCGATTTTCCAGCTCCATTGGGACCTAAAACACCAATCTTAGCACCAGGAAAAAAGCTCAATGTGACACCATTTAAGACAGTTTTACCTCCTGCATAGGTTTTGGTAACTCCATTCATTACATAGACATATTGATATGCGGCCATTTTAAATCCTTATTTTTTGAATAATGGAGTGCTTATAGCACAGAGACGCCAAGAGCTAAATATATAAATAACAAGATGTCAGTCAAATTTTGCAG
>JAJFGT010000178.1 GCA_021776015.1 Alphaproteobacteria bacterium | reverse complement strand
TGATACTGTATTGGATACCTGAAGAGGTTTGGCGTAGTACACAAGACAGTGATGAAGGTTCTGTCGCTGATCTTATTCTATTTGCATGGATGTTTGTTTGTATTGGTGTCGCCGCTTTACCACTGGGTCTTTTCTCATCTTGTATGGCCGTAGTACACCTGCTTCATTTTGAAGATAAACAAAAGCAACTCTTTTTCTTTGAATATCAGTTTCCAGCTATAAACATAATATGAAAAGAACTTTTTTAGGGAATCTATTTTCTTAGGCTTGTGCCTAAAGACGTCCATATCTTTAATATCATCCCTTACTCCTTTCAGAGCTTTCATGTCCTGCCATGATTTCATAAGAATCTCCTAGTAGAATTTTCTATACCTGAATACTTATATTATGTAAATGGTGCTGCTGGGGAGAATTGAACTCCCGACCTCTCCCTTACCAAGGGAACGCTCTACCACTGAGCTACAGCAGCCTACCGTAATTCGATAAAATATCGAATGGGTAGATGTACTGCATCCAGAAAAATCTGTCCAGTTGTAAAATGATCCCCCTTCTCTAGGGATTCTCTCTTTAGCCGTAACTTACTCAGTCAGAACATAAAAATATAAAAAGATTGACATATATTGTTTATTTCCTCTATAAAAGAAGCTATTAAAAAATGCTTTGAATGAGGGTGTCATGTATAGTCAAGAGCCATCTCTGTTACAAGATCAATCTTCGATGTCTTCGGATGCGCGAACTATTGTTAACCAGCTCCTTAGCCCTGCCTCTTTTGAGGCCTATAAAAGTAATCGAATCTCTCCAGAATTCAAACGGGCTTTCATGGCTGCTGTCACAGCAGATGACGTCAATTTTTCGAACATTGTTGATCAGATGGTTAAAGAAAGCGAGAGACACCCTACTCTTGCTCCTTTGTTCTTCAAACTGAATGTGCAAATGACTCGGCGAAGAGAAAAATTGGAGCACTCTAAAAATCAAGAACAACAAGATTTAGCCTATAGAGATGACTTAACGAACCTGCCCAACAGAAGGGCTCTCAAAGAGATGTTTCCTGAAATACAAGACAGAGTTAAAAAAGGTGAAATTTCAGCGGATCTTCTCTATATAGACCTTGATAGATTCAAACAAATTAATGACACGTTCGGTCATAATAAGGGAGATATTGTTCTCACCCACGCTGCGGAAAGACTAGACGCGACGATCAGGAAAAACCATGATCATGTATTTCGTGTTGGAGGGGATGAATTTATTGTCATTCTTGTTAACACATCACCAGATTCAACAAATTTAGAATCTAGAGAAATTAACGTCGCTAAGCAGATCGAACATCTACAAAGGACATTGGATCAACCGATTAGCTTTTATCCAAATAAAACTTCACAGACAAAAATAACGGCCGATGTAGGGTATTCCATAGGAAGTACCCCTATTGATGAAACATCACTCAATGAGCTCCTAGAGACGAGCGATATAAAAATGCAAGAGGACAAAGAAAAGAGGCATTCTTTAAATCTAACAACGAATAGGTGGAATCCTTCATATCCTCCACAACATGTCTCTATCACACTAAACTAAAAACTTATTACTCTCCCTCTTCTGTTTCCTCACAAAGAAAAACTCGTTTCCTTTTTACACAGATAGATAAGACAACACGGCATTTAAACGTAGGCGCCCTTGTGGTGTCGCCTTTAATTGATCGCCCGATACCTCAAGATCCCCTTCTTCTATCAAAACCTTCAGACGATCTTTATCCAAATTCATGTTTTGAATATTAACACCTTCACTCAACCGCAATCCCATCATAAGAGCCTCACTCTTTTGATCTTCTTGTGAAAGTATTTCACAGCCCTGAAGGCCGTGCTCTGAATCTTGGACACGCTTCAACCAAATGTCAGGCGCTCGATGCATGCGCGTGGCATATTTTTCTCCCTCAATGGTTACACGCCCATGCGCCCCTGCCCCAATACCTATATAATCCTGATAGCGCCAATAGGTCAGATTATGTGCAGATTCTTGCCCTGCCTTTGCATGGTTAGAAATTTCATAGGCGGGCAACCCTGCATCTTCCATCATCGTCTGTGTCAGATCATATAAATCTGCACCTTCATCTGAATGGGGTATCTTAAAGTCTCCTCGCTTATGAGAGGTGTAAAATGGAGTTCCCTGCTCAATTGTTAATTGATAGAGAGAGGCATGCCCTGTGATAATATCTAAAGCTCGTGTGAGCTCTTTTTCCCAGTCTTTAAGTGTTTGTTTAGGGCGCGCATAAATCAAATCGATAGAACGGCGTTCAAATATTTTATCGGCAATTTTAATAGCTTCTAATGCCTCAGCGGCACTATGTGTCCGTCCTAAAAACTTTAAGTCCTGATCATTCAGAGCCTGCACTCCAATGGAGACACGGTTTATTCCAGCCTCTCTAAAATTTTGAAATTTATGAGCTTCAATAGATGTCGGATTTGCCTCAAGAGTGATTTCGCAATTATCCTCAACATCCCATAGATCATGAATATGCTTTAAAACACCCTCTACGACATAAGGTTTCATCAAAGAAGGAGTCCCTCCTCCAAAGAAAATAGAAGTCACTCTCTTTCCATCAGCTTTTGCTTTGAAATGAGATAACTCTCTTTTAAAAGAAGAGAGCCATAGATCATGGTCAACCCGATTAGACACATGAGAGTTAAAATCACAATAAGGGCATTTCGACACACAAAATGGCCAGTGAATATAAAGAGCTAAAGGCAGAGATAAATCTCTATTCATTCTGTTCTTTGACAAAGTTTAGAAATTTTTGAAGTGCTCTTACTCTGTGAGATATACTTGCCTTTTCAATGGGCTCCATCTCGCCAAATGTGATGTCATATCCATAAGGTTGAAAGATGGGATCATAGCCAAAGCCACCCTCTCCTCGCATAGGCCATACAATACGTCCTTCAACACGCCCCTCAAAAACTTCTTCTTGCCCATCAGGAAGAACAAGAGCAAGGACACAGATAAAATAAGCAGATCGATCTTTGCTATCTCCTAATAAATCATGCACTTTTGCCATGGCTTTCTTGAAATCTCTTTCTTCATTACCTCCATCTTGTGCCCAACGTGCTGAGTGGATTCCAGGGTCTCCATTCAAAGCATTCACACAAAGCCCACTATCATCTGCCAAAGATGCTAAACCTGATTCTTTGGCTGCACTGCGGGCTTTCAAAAGAGAATTTCCAGAAAAACTATCTTCTGCTTCTTCAGGCTCAGAAAGATTCAAATCACGTGCTGAAACAATTTTTTTAATCTGCCCTTTCAGCAGAGATTTCATCTCAATAATTTTTCCTTGATTATGAGTTGCCAATAATAATTTATTTTGAGGAAATAATGCCATATCTTAATAATATCCTCTATCCTAATAGTATGTTTTTTTGAAGATCATTTAATTCAGAGCAGCCTTTTTGAGCGAGCTTAAGAAGAGCAAAAAGCTCTTCTTCGGTAAAAGGCGCTTGTTCGGCTGTTCCTTGAATTTCAACAATTCCGCCCTGTCCTGTAATGACAAAATTAGCGTCTGTCTCTGCATTTGAATCTTCAATGTAATCAAGATCAAGGATCGCTTTTCCTTTATACATCCCACACGAAATTGCAGATACTGTGTCTACTAGGGGCATTTCTTTTAATAAACCTATATTCATCACATGTTGAAATGCACAAGACATGGCCATATACCCACCTGTAATAGCGGCTGTTCGCGTTCCTCCATCTGCTTGAATGACATCACAATCGATACGCATTTGGCGTTCACCCATTATATTTAAATCTACAACAGATCGAAGAGCTCGTCCGATCAATCTTTGGATTTCATGTGTTCGACCTGACTGTTTTCCTCTTGCTGCTTCTCGATCCATCCGCTCGGATGTAGAACGAGGGAGCATTCCATACTCAGCTGTTACCCAACCTTGCCCTGTTCCTCTCATCCAACCGGGAACACGCTCTTCTACGCTTGCTGTACATAGAACATGTGTATCTCCATATTTTACAAGGCACGACCCTTCAGCATGTTTAGAATAGTTGAGAATTAATTCGACATCTCTCTTTTGATCTAATAATCGGTCTGATGGACGCATATTTTACATTCCTTTTAAAGTGTTAGTGGTTAGATTGTTTGAGTCACTATATTGGAGACGACTAAAAACAAATGTGGCTCGATTGTCAATTGATCTTGATATTTCTTTCAATATTTTATAATCAGATTAAACTACCAAAAGAAAATATAAAATATCTGATCTCACGGGAAGCACAATGGAAAAGAATA
>JAJFGT010000177.1 GCA_021776015.1 Alphaproteobacteria bacterium | reverse complement strand
ATGAATTTAAGACAGGACGCCCTGTTCCTGTCTGTGGCAATACAGCCAATATGCTTCAAGCTACACGCTTTGCAAAACATTTTAGAGTTGAAGGTGATTTTTCAACTCATTATGGCATTTTTGAATGTGCTTCCCCCTCATCAAGCTCGACAATAACGGCAGGAGCATGTTGTTAAATGCTAGGTGTTATTGGTGGATCAGGGCTGTACACGCTCGATGACTTAGATATTAAAGAAGAACATGAGATACAAACACCGTTTGGCTCTCCTTCAGATAAGATTATAGAGGGAACCTATAAAGGACAATCTGTCCTCTTTCTCTCTCGTCATGGAGAAGGACATAAATATCTTCCTCATGAAATCAATTACCGTGCCAATATTTATGCTCTTAAATCACTTGGTGCGCGAAAACTTTTTGCTATATCTGCGGCTGGAAGCCTTCGTATAGAAATAAAGCCGGGAGAGCTCGCTTTGGTATCCCAATATTTTGATCATACACGAGGACAACGTATAGCTAGTTTTTTTGGAAATGGTATAGCAGGGCACGTCTCCACAGCCAAACCTGCATGCCCTTCCCTTACAGCCGACATACAAGACGCCGCAAAACGTTTAAAACAACATCTCCATAGTAGAAAAACATATGCTTGTGTTGAAGGCCCTCGTCTAGGAACACAAGCAGAAAGCTTTTTCCTCCGTGATTTTGCTCGATGCGATTTGGTCGGTATGACCAATGTACCCGAAGCCTTTTTAGCACGGGAGGCGCAAATGGGATATTGTACACTCTGCTTGGTTACAGATTATGATTGTTGGATGGATGACCCTTCTCAACATGTGAGTGTTGAGAAATTCTTTGAAACATATGGAGGTGCCGTAGAAAAAGCTAAAGCTCTTCTTGGTGAACTTCTAAGCACTCCCCTTAGAGAAACACCTGACGATATTAGGCAAGCTTTGAAAAATTCTATTCTAACACCTGATACAGCTTTTACTTCACAACAAAAAGAATGGTTAGAGATTTTACGTGGTTAGTACTCCCCTCCTTAAAAATATAAGTATTATTATTCCGCTAGCTCCCAATGAAACTCATCCTGAAAAATTACTAAAAACCCTAAAAAAAACTAAAGCTCAGATCATCCTCTCTTCTGAAGGAAGCCGGGCTAAAAGCCTTAACGCAGGAGCACACCAAGCAAAAAATCAATTTCTATGGTTTTTGCATGCGGATACTCGCATCACTCTCGAAAATTTAAATATGCTTGAACACGCCATTGAAATGCACCCTCAAGACTTACATTATTTTGATCTCGCCTTTGATCAAAAGGGTCTTATGGCTCTCAATGCGTGGGGAGCAAATAAACGCTCTCATATTTTTGGAACCCCTTTTGGTGATCAAGGATTTTGTATTTCAAAACCACAGTTTGAAAAAATCGGAGGCTATCCAGAAGACACCCCTTATGGAGAAGATCTGATGTTCGTTTGGTCTATCCGCCAAAAAGGGATTCATCTAAATAACATTCCATCACAATTGGTGACAAGTGCCAGAAAATATACCCAACAAGGCTGGCTAAAGCTAACATGTCTCTATCAATGGCGGTGGATTTCCATGTCCCTCCCTGAGGCATGGATACTTGTAAGGAAGAAATCATGAGTACGGCTTTAGCTATTTTTGTAAAAACACCGTCCTTCTCTCCTCTCAAGACACGCCTTGCAGCGAGCATTGGTCAAGAAAGCGCGGAAAAATTTTATAAGCTAAGCCTCAAATCCATAGAGAATACAATTCAATCAACAGATATTATGCCCTTTTGGGCCGTAGCTGAACATGAAGCTCTTGATCATCCCCTATGGTCAAAATTTAAAGCTATCCACACTGGCGAAGGTGATCTTGGACAGCGACAACACCATATTTATGACACACTCATTCATGAGCATCATAAGGTTTTGTTAATTGGAGCTGATGCACCACAAATCACACCCCCTCTTATTCAAAAAGCCATAAAAGCTCTTGATACACACGAATTTGTAATGGGGCCTGCACGAGATGGCGGGTACTATTTATTTGGAGGAAACCGCTCTTTATCACAAGAAATTTGGACATCCGTCCCTTGGAGTACAAATATCACCAGAGAGAAACTAGAATCTAAACTCCCATCGAAACCATTTCATCTCCCTTTATTGACGGATGTAGATACACAAGAAGATTTGATCCATCTTTTAGAAGAAATGCCTAAACTTCCAACTCTTTTCCAAAAAAAAATTATAGAATGGGTAACGTCTTTAGCACAAAAGACGAATACAAATATATGATGAATACAAAACTAGGAAGACGACGCTTTATAACCACTTTAGTAGGGGCATCTTTACTCATGATAACAGGGATGAAGCAGGCATTGGCTGTAATGATTCAAAAAATAACATTAACTGAAGAAGAGTGGCAAAAGAAATTGACACCCGAGCAGTTTAGAATTTTGCGTAAAGAAGGCACAGAACAATCTTTTACAAGCCCTCTGAACGATGAAAAGAGAACAGGAACATTTCATTGTGTCGGATGTGATCTACTTTTATTTAACTCTGAACAAAAATATGACAGCGGTACAGGATGGCCAAGTTTTTTTGATACTGCTATTGATGGACACGTAGAAACAAAAACAGACTTCAAACTTATTTACCCCCGTAAAGAATATCACTGCGCTCGTTGTGGTGGTCATCAAGGGCATATCTTTCGTGATGGCCCTCAACCTACAGGATTACGCTACTGTAATAATGGAACAGCCTTATACTTCAAAGTCAAAGGAACATTAGAGAGGAAGAAGATATGATGAAACTCTTCTTTGCTTTTACTCTTATTTTTCTAGGAGGACAT
>JAJFGT010000176.1 GCA_021776015.1 Alphaproteobacteria bacterium | reverse complement strand
ACTAAGAAATCTGGAGCAGTGATAACAGTCTGAATTGTCACTTGTCCAAGGACAGCTTGTTTTAGACCAATATTTTTCAGGGGCATCTTCATCACAGTATGAACCCGTTTGACCTGTAACAGAGAAAACTCTTTTGAAATCGTTTCTGTTTTCTACATTTCCCATGGTTGAGCCTGAGAAATCTGCATTTTTAAAGTTAGTGCATATATCTGTATTAGCTAAGCCCGTGGCTTTTTTCTCATAACTCCCTGAGTTTTGCCAACCCCCAAGTGTTTTAAAGCCGTTACAATGATGAACTTCTTTTAAGTTTAGGAGGGAGCAGTGAGCAGCTTTTGAAAGAGAAACTTTTGGATTTGCCGACATTAGATAAAGGGTTATAGCCATAAACACAAAAAATAAAAAGAGTAGTATTTTGAGTATAGCTATACTTGCTCTGAAAAGAATACCCAATGAAATGAGTAAGGCATAGAGATGCTTTTTCATAGGGTTGTACCTGCTTTAGTTTTTTCCATCAAATAGCTAAGAATGATCTTATGCTTATAAAAAGATAATGCTACAGTGTTTCTGTTTGTATTTCATATTTTTTTATCTCATAGGACTTTCATGTCGTACCTTTTTAGGCTTATTTGCTCTGTTTTTTTGCTCTGTTTCTTCTTTGTAAGCAGTCATGTGAGTTTGGCATCTCCTCCTCTTCCAGAAAAGAAAATAACACAAACGCAAGAATGGAAAAACGAACCTAATCTTTTGAAAAAAAATGCTCTTAAGTTGTCGAACAAAAAAGACTTAATTGAAAAAAAGATTCAGACATTGAAAAAAGATTTAGGTAAAAAAGCAGAAGATATTCAAAAACAAGAAAATGATCTTAAATCTGTTCAAAAACGGGTCAAAGAAAGTCAAAAATCTCTCGCTGAGCAGAAAACACGTTTAGAAGAGGAAAAAAGTAATATTGCCTCACTTGTTGTGTCTCTTGTTAAAATGGGATCTGTTCCCTTGGATACTCTTATTCTTCTTCCGCAGGATAAGTCAAAGGAACTAATTATTTCCTATCATGCCCTTCAATCTATTCACCCTGAACTTCGTAATCGTGTTCAAGTTTTAGAAAAAGAATTATCTCTTTTAGAGCAAAAGAATATCTCTCTTCGAAAAGAGACTCTTAAGAAAAAGAACATTACGGAAGAATTAAGAAAAAAACGTGAGGATATTTCAACTCTCATCTCTGAAAGGCAAGAAGAACATCTGCGAACATCTCATGCCCATAAAGAGGCTCAAGCAAGAGCTGTTGAGGCTTCTAAAACGGCACGAGATTTAAAAGAGCTCATTCAGGCGGTTAAAAAGAAGAATAAACCTCTTCTAAATCCCATCCCTCGCCTCTCTTCTCAAAAAGAGAAAAATAAGGAATATGCTCAAGGAAGAGATATGCAGACTAAAAAAGATGTTAAGCATATAGATATTCCTTCATCTCGATCATTTAGAGCCTCTAAAACAAAGAGATTACCTGTGCGGGGAGATATTATCACAAGATATGGACAGATGGATAAAATCGGAGCCAAAAGCCAAGGTTTAACAATTCGTTCTGTTTCTGGAGCTCTTGTGATTGCACCTAAAACTGGAATTGTTAAATATTCTGGAGATTTTAGAAAATATGGTCGTATTATTTTATTGGAACATGGGAAAAATTATCATAGCCTTATTGCGGGTTTAGATAAAATTGATACAGTTGTGGGACAGACTGTTTCAGAGGGAGAGCCTATTGGCTCTATACAGGATAATACAAATATGAAATACTCCCTCTATTATGAGTTGCGTCTGAACGGAAACCCTGTGAACCCTCTCACTCATTTAAGCCGTTTGTGACAGAGTCACTGCCAAGAGGCCTTACTAATTATTATAAGAAATATATGAAAGTTGTATCTATGCTAAAAAAAATTATTTTAACATCCTTCTTGGTCCTTTCTTTGATTCCTATTTCTTTTACATCTGTCTATGCAGAAGATGACCGTATGGCAGGAGAAGCTCATAATTCTGTAGATCGAAATGATACCTATCGTCAACTGGATCTCTTTGGAGAAGTTTTTGAGCGGACACGGAGTGAATATGTCGAAGAAGTTGAAGATAAAGAACTTATAAAAAATGCTTTAAATGGTATGCTGACGAGCCTTGATCCTCATTCCTCATTTCTAGATGAAAAAGATTTTGAAGACATGCGTGTTCAGACACGTGGAGAATTTGGAGGATTAGGTATTGAAGTCACAATGGATAGTGGTTTCATTAAAGTGGTTTCTCCGATTGATGATACACCGGCTTATAAGGCAGGAATTCAAGCGGGTGATTATATTACACATTTAGATGGAGAGACTGTTTTAGGCTTAACACTGAGTGATGCTGTTGATATTATGCGTGGACGTGTGGGCACTGAAGTTACTCTAACAGTTCGTCGTGAAGAAGAGGCAGAAGCTCTTGAAATACAAATTATAAGAGATGTTATTCGTATAAAATCTGTCCGTCACCATATTGAAGAAGATACTATTGGTTATATTCGTATTACGACCTTCAATCAAAATACATATGAAGGATTGGAAAAAGCTTTTATAGAGATAAAAGCAGAGAAAGGTGATGACCTTCTTGGTTACGTTTTAGATCTTAGAAACAACCCTGGAGGACTCTTAACACAGGCGATTTCTGTTTCTGACGCCTTTCTTGATAAAGGAGAGATTGTTTCCACACGAGGTCGAAAGCTTAGAAGCTCAAAACGAGACAATGCAACAGTTGGTGACCTTGCCCAAGGTCTTCCTGTGGTTGTTTTAATTAATGGAGGATCTGCATCTGCATCTGAAATTGTGGCAGGTGCTCTTCAAGATCACCGTCGAGCTGTAATCATGGGAACTCAATCTTTTGGGAAAGGATCAGTTCAAACTGTTATCCCTCTTCCCCAACATGGAACAGCTATGCGTCTAACAACCGCGCGCTATTACACGCCATCTGGACGTTCTATTCAGGCTAAAGGGATTACGCCAGATATTATGGTTGAGCAAATCAAAATAGAAAAAGAAGAGGAAGATAAAAATATCTATTTGAAAGAAGCTGATTTAAAGGGTGCTTTAAAAAATACAGATAAAAAGAAATCAGAAAAGAAAACAGACAAAAAAGATAAAGAAGCTGATCTCAAAGAAAAGAAAAAAGATTATCAACTTTCTCGTGCTGTTGATCTTTTGAGAGGTCTTTCTTTCTACGCTAATGATAATAATGTTCAAGATTTGGATATAATTGAAAAAGTTAAAGAAGAAAAGATATAACACTCATCAGAGTAAGGATATGAAATACCCATTTTCATTTAAA
>JAJFGT010000175.1 GCA_021776015.1 Alphaproteobacteria bacterium | reverse complement strand
GAATGGAACACGATGAACAGAAATCCCATCTATGTTCTCATGCGGAGGAAGGATAGCCCCATCCGAATGAAAAACATGATTAAGCGTTAGAACAGTACATTCATGTCCTAATGCTTTTTGGTGAAGAACCATATTCTTCACATAAGATTCAAGTCCTCCAATAGCAGGCTCAAACTGACGAACAACATGTAATATTTTAATGGCGTAATCCTTCTACAAATTTTTCATAGGCAATACCAATTGTATCAGCATCAAATTCATTTTTATATTTTTCAGTATTAGATCGCCATTCTTCAAGCATTTTAGGCTCTGTAAAGATCTTTTGAAAGGCCGCTGTCCAAGATTTCTTATCACCAGGCTCAAGCAATAAACCCGTTTTATTATGGCGTACAAGTTCAACTGTTCCCCCTATATTACTTCCAATCACGGGTGTTCCAATTTCTAAAGCTTGTGCCGTAACAAGCCCGTAGGTTTCAGCCCATAATGATGTCATACATAATAGATCAGACTGGGCGATGGATGTTGCAACTTCAGAACGATCTACAAATCCTTTAAATGTTACCCACGGCTGAGATTCATATTGTTGCTTCAAGCTAGCTTCCTGAGGCCCAGATCCTAAAATCGTAAGATGAAAATCATATGTAGGGCTTAAGTCTTTTAAAATCTCCAACAAAAAATCAACACCTTTGATAGGATCAATACGCCCTACATAAATAAGCCTCACTTTTTTAGATTGAGTTCTTTTAGGCAGGGGTGGAAGATCATCAGACACATTACGAATAACAATATTCGGAGATTTTTCTATAACAGGCGCAAAAGGAAGCAATCGATCTAGATTAGCTTTTGAAGGTGATACAAAGCCTAATTTAGGAATCTTTTTTAGAAATCCCTGCCGAAGAAAACCTACGATAGAGCAGGGAGGACATTGGCGCGTACAATTTTCTCCATTTTTAAACATCGGACCACGAAAGCACGCTGGATTAAGATCATGAAGAAAATAAGTCACACTGATTCCACGTTTACCAATTTCTGGAAGAATATTAAACCCAAGCCCCACAATATTATGGATATCAACATGATCTGGTGCTATCTCATCCAATAATTTTCTAATACTTCTAATGTTACGAGGATCAAAATAATCTTGGAGATGCCAAAACGGCTTTTTCCAAACGGGTACATTGTCTGTACGGCTATAGCATGTGTGGCTCCGAGGAATTTTCAAACGGTAAAGCTTGTACCCTTCTGGCATTTTTTCTCCCCAAGCAGGAGAATCTGTTTTTTCTAGAGACGTTACAACACTTACATCATGCCCTCGTCGCGCCAAAAGTTTTGCCATATTGTAAGTTGAAACTTCACCTCCACCGAAAACATTGGGAGGAAAGGCTGAGGAGAGAATAAGTATTTTCATGTTTGACTCTCTACGGAGGAGCTCTCCATTGTTTTTTTAATGGCACCAGACAGTTCCTTTATATTATCCCTTGTCTCTTTAAGGACTTTTTTATGCACGCTCATATCTATGCCTTCTAACAAGGTTTTCTCCATCAAACTTACAACGTCACTTGCACCAAGAGTCTGCTCCGTTACTAAGTACTCTTCACGTCCAATCGATTTAAAAAAACCAACCAATTTTTTATCCCAGACAAGTCCCACATGAGGAATATTATATGCATATGCTAAAATATTTGCATGGAGTCTGTGTGCAATTAAAGCGTCAGCCCGTGTAATTTGTTTTACAAGCTCAATAGGTCGCTTAGATCTGGGCAACACTTCAACATGGTTTTGAATTTTAGAATCCAGTGTTTTTACGGCTGCTTCAATTTCCGACAAATACACATGGTCGGCGCCATTCGTAAACAACATAACATCAAAGCCTTTGCTGTAAAGAAGCTCTATAGCTTCCAAATAGAAAGAAAGACTTCCACAAACAACATCAGATTTTTTTTCAACATGCATATTAAGATCAGATGGATCAGAGACACCCAGTGCAACAATCTTACGATCAGAAGAAGATTTCTCTTTTTTCATAGACCCATAACAGTCAGCCGCCAATAGAGCTGGATCACGGACTAAATTTGGCGTTGGATTCCCAAAATGAGAGAGCCAGTGCTCCTGTGATTTTTTATCTCGAACAAAACTCTGCACTAATTTTCCATGCTTAAATGCATGCGCAAACATATTAATCGCACGCTGTGTCCATATCTTAGAGACACCTACAGCATACACAAAAATTGGAATGTTTTTAGGAGATTCATTTATAGCTGTTGTAATACGCATGGGGAAATAATTATCAACATCCATAAAAAGTTGACCACCGCCAATAACAAGAGCATCGGAATCTTTGAGTTCTTCATGCCATTTTTGAGCATATTTTAGTTTCACAGCAAAGGGCATTAGAGCTCGTCTTATCCATTTTTGAACCCCTGATGGGAGAAAGGAAAGTCTTTGTGTCATTTTTACTTTGTGACCTAAAATACTACCTCCATCTCCATAATCATCAAATCCACCAATATCCAAGGAAGAGATCTTGGCATCTGGTATATTTTTAGACAACTCAAACTCAAGGCACTCTGCAATTGCACCATCTCCAAGATTAGGGCTGTATTTTACATTTAGAATAGTTATTTTCATATAAACCTACTGTATTTCTTTCATAGAACCATTACCTGTTTTCTTCCAACAAGACCGTATATAGAGGATTACAATGATATTCATAAGAAGCATCGCAACAACAGCACCATATATTTCAAAAACCATGAGGGCAAGAGGCATTAACAGAACATATATTACAAGCCTTAATAGACTTGTTTTCACAACAAGACTGTCTTTCTTTTGGGAATACACTCCCAAAGAGTATAAATCAACAGCAATTCTGGCAAGTAAGGTTACAAGCATCAGCCAAAGAAGAGGGAGATAATCCATAAGTAATGGATTATCAATGTACTTAACTACAAATGGAAAAATAAGAGCCACGATTAGAGATAATCCAATCGTTGATATCTCTCCTCGTATAAAGACATGCTTAAAGAGTTGTTTAAATTTTTGAAAATCTGTTTCTTTGTAAGCCATAATAAGATGAGGTCTATAGACTTGGAGGACACCTGCCCCGACAAGATTACAGATGGCATTTGCCGCTTGTGAAAAAAGGACATACACACCCAATATTTCTAGAGTCAGGAAAGCTCCAATAAAATAACGATCTATATAAAGGACAGAAACAGCCATCACAGCACTGGCATAGAGGCGCCATGATTTCTTGAGATTTTCTTTATACCATGCTCTATTCAAAGGTTGTATGAAAGCCTCTTTCCACGGCCATTTCCGTGTAAAGATCATAGCCATTGCTATCGTTATAATTCCTGCTCCAACCCAAAACAATAAAACAGTCTCTAAGTTACGTAGAGATGGTATAAAAAACGCTAAGATTACAAAAAGATAAATCCATACAGCCGATTGCAAGGAAAGAACAATATTTGCCAGCTTTGGACGCTGCAAATTATTGGTCAAAACAAAAATATCATAAGAAAAATGTTCAATCAAAAACACAATCAACATAAGGACCGCAATTTTGGGACTTCCAAAATACGCTCCAAGCAAAACTGCGATAGGAAGAAGCAAGATATAAAGTAAGCTCACGCCTGTCCCATAATGGCGTAAATGCCCTACGATCTCTGTTTTTGTTTGATGGACAGCCTCTCTTGAAAATGTTTCAAAAACACCTCCACGCAGCATAACTTGTACAGTTGCTGCCCCTCCTACAATCAATCCAAAAATCCCAAGATCAGATAACCCCATATAACGGGCAATAAAGATTGAAAGCAAAAGCTTTGCCAGCAGCATTCCAACCCGCATCCCCATAATACTGAGTGATGAGACGGTATCATTTTCTAAAATTTTTTTACAAACAGAGAGAGTGTTCGTCAATGTTAAGACCCACTTTTATATAATATTTTATAAAGCCAATTTGGGATATAATATCGTCGATCTGTAAGAACAGCTCCAAGGATAGGTACCGCATTACTTTCCAGTGTCTTTTTAAGCTGTTTTGCAACCGGCGCACGGGTAGAATCAGCTTTAGCTACAATAATAGCCGCATCAATATGGTCCATCATGATGGCAGATCCATTTGTCAGGGCAGAATTTGAACTAATAACAATTAAGCTA